>JAHWJR010000247.1 GCA_019348335.1 Actinomycetota bacterium | reverse complement strand
ACCGAGCAGCGCCAGCGGTTGGCCGCGGCCCTGTTCGCCCTGCCCGGCGTGGTCGAGCGGCCCAGCCGGATCTCGGTGCCCGGCGCCCGGGCGCTGTGGCTGGAAGAGGGTGCCGGCGGCCCTCCCGAGGCGTTCATGGTGGGTGCCGAGTTCGCCCACCTCCACCCCGGGGACGATCAGAGCCTCCACGCCATGCTGCCTCCGGCCCTGGCCGAGGAGGCGATCGACGCGGGATGGGCGGAGCGTCACCCGGTCGCTGCCCGCGGCCTCATTCCGGCCAACGCGGTGATGCTGTACGCGCCCCGCGACGACGGCGAGCGCCAGATCGTCGAGGGAATGGTCCGGGCCTGCCACCGGTTCGCCAGAGGTGACGACGAGGAGGTGCGGTGATGGAGGTCCGAGAGCTCGGCCACCTGGTCCTGTACGTGCGTGACCTGGAGCGGTCGCGACGGTTCTACCGCGACGTGCTCGGCTGGCGCGAGGTCGCCGGCGAGGTGCCCCTCGGGGTGGCCGCCGCTGCCTTCTCCTCGGGGCGGACCCACCACGAGCTGCTGCTCATCGAGGTGGGCCCGCAGGCACGACCGGTCCCGCCCGGGCCACGGGTGGGCATGTACCACTTCGGCGTGAAGATCGGCGAGAGCGACGACGACCTGCGGGAGGCGCTGCGCCACCTCGAGGAGGCGGGCACGCCCATCCAGGGGGCTTCCGATCACACCGTGACCCACAGCCTCTACATCGAGGACCCCGACGGCAACCAGATCGAGCTCTACATCGACGTGCAGCCGGAGGTCTGGCGGGACGACCCCGCCGCGGTGTTCGCGCCGATCAAGCCGCTGCGGCTCTGAGGCCCCGCTCGGCGGTAAAGGGAGGGATCTCCCGGGGCGCCGGTAGGGTGGCTTGTTCCCATGACGACCACCTCCGTTACCACCACGTCCATCCGCAACGTCGCCCTCGTGGCCCACGTCGACCACGGCAAGACGACGCTGGTCGACACCATCCTGCGCCAGACGGGCGTGTTCGGGGCGCACCAGGCGTTGGTCGAGCGAGTGCTCGACTCCAACGACCAGGAGCGTGAGCGGGGCATCACCATCCTCGCCAAGTCAGCGTCGGTGCACTGGCGGGGCACCAAGATCAACCTCGTCGACACCCCGGGCCACGCCGACTTCGGCGGCGAGGTGGAACGGGCCCTGGCCATGGTCGACGGCATCCTGCTGCTCGTCGACGCCGCCGAGGGTCCGCTGCCCCAGACCCGCTACGTGCTGTCCAAGGCCATCGCCGCCGGCCTGCCCGCCGTGGTGGTGCTCAACAAGGTCGACCGTGACGACGCCCGTCCCTCCGAGGTCCTCGACGAGATCTACCAACTCTTCTTCGACCTGGAGGTGCCCGAGCACCACATCGACTTCCCGGTCATCTCCACCATCGCCCGCGAGGGGCGCGCCGTCGAGGGCGTGCAGCTGCCGGCGGCCGACGCCGACCTGGCGCCGCTGCTCGACGCCGTGCTGCGCACGGTGCCGGCGCCCATGGGCGATCCGACGGCCCCGCTCCAGGCGCTGGTGACCAACCTGGACGCCTCCGACTACCTCGGCCGCCTCGCCGTGGGCCGGGTCGTGCGGGGCACGTTGCGGGCCGAGCGACCGGTTGCCCTGCTCAAGGGCGACGGTTCGGCGATCACCCGCCGGCCGGCACAGCTCCTCGCCGTCGAGGGCCTGAACCGGGTGGCGGCCGAGGCCCTCGGCGCCGGCGACGTGTTCGTGCTCGCCGGTTTCCCCGAGGTGGAGATCGGCGACACCATCGCCGACCCCGCCGACCCCGACCCGCTTCCCCGGCTCACCATCGACGAGCCCATCCTGCGCATGACCTTCGGCGTCAACACGTCGCCGCTCGCCGGTCGGGAGGGTCGCTACCTCACGTCCCGGCACCTGCGCGACCGCCTGGCCCGCGAGGTGTTGGGCAACGTCGCCATCCGGGTGGAGGACACCGACTCACCCGACGTGCTGCAGGTGGCGGGCCGGGGCGAGCTGCAGCTGGCCGTGCTCATCGAGTCGATGCGGCGGGAGGGCTACGAGCTCGAGGTGAGCCGGCCCGAGGTCGTCACCCGGGAGATCGACGGGAAGCGCCACGAGCCCATCGAGGAGGGCGTGGTCGACCTGCCCGACGAGCACGTGGGCACGGTGCCCCAGACACTCGCCGCCCGGAAGGGCACGGTCCTCGAGATCCACCCCGGCGACCCGGGCCGCACGGTGGTCACCTTCGAGGCGCCGGCACGGGGCCTGCTCGGCTTCCGCTCCCAGCTCGTGGTCCTCACCCGGGGCACCGCCCTGCTCCACACCCGCCACCGGGGATGGGCGCCATGGATGGGCGAGCTCCCCACTCGGCGAGGTGGGGCCATGATCGCCGACCGCCCCGGGGTGACCACCGGCTACGCCCTCGACAAGCTCCAGGAGCGGGGAGAGCTCTTCGTCGGGCCCGGTGAGGCCGTCTACGAGGGCATGGTCGTGGGCGAGAGCGCCCGACCGGGCGACATGACCGTCAACGTGATCCGCGAGAAGCAGAAGACGAACATCCGCACCCACGCCTCCGACGAGGCCATCAAGCTGACGCCGCCCCGCCCCCTCACCATCGAGTCGGCCATCGAGCTCATCGCCGAGGACGAGCTGGTGGAGATCACGCCCTCGTCCATACGGGTGCGCAAGCGCCTTCTGCGAGAGCAGCTCCGTCGGGGCGCGGCGCGGCGTTAGGAGAGGCGTTCCTACCCCTCCGGTCAGCCTGCACCCGAGTCACAGGGACCCGATCCATCGCAGGGCCCGAAGGCCGGGCAGGAAGAAGTAACCGCCGCCGCGGGTGGTCACGAAGCTGGGTAACCCCCGGTG
>JAHWJR010000246.1 GCA_019348335.1 Actinomycetota bacterium | reverse complement strand
ACCCTCGCTGTTGGGGACCGACCCGATGGCCAGCAGGGCGTGGCTGCCGGCGATGCGCCGGCCGTCGTCGCAGCGCACCATCACTCCGCCCTCGGTGCGGTCGATGGCCTCGGCACGCGCCCCCTTGACCAAGGTCACGCCCCGGGCCAGGAAGTCGGCCTCCAGGGCGGCGGCCACGTCGGGGTCCTTTCGCGGGAGCACCTGCTGGCCGCTGACCACCAGGCTCACCCGGGAGCCGAACGAGGCGAACATGTGCACGAACTCCACGCCGGTCACCCCCGAGCCGATCACGACCAGGTGCTCGGGGACCTCGGGCGGGGGGTAGGCGTCGCGGGTGGTCAGGACCCGCACGCCGTCGACCTCGGCCCACGGCGGGATCCGGGGCCGGCTGCCGGTGGCCACGAGGACGGCGTCGGCCTCCAGCTCGACCACCTCGTCGGCGGTGTCGACCACCACCTGGTGCGGCCCCTTGAGCCGGCCGGTGCCGTGCAGCAGGCGCACGCCCTGGCTCTCGAGCAGCGTGCGGACCGACGCGTTGAGCCGGCCGACGATGGCGTCGTTGCGGGCCCGCACCGCCTCGAAGTCGAAGGCGGCGTCGAGCTGCTCGAGCCCCATGGCGCCGGCTCTGCGGGTCAGCGCCATGGCCGCCCCGGTGGCGATCATGGCCTTGGACGGGATGCAGTCGAGCAGGTGGGCGGCGCCGCCCAGCAGGTCGCGCTCGACCAGCGTCACCTCGGCCCCGAGGCGGGCGGCGTGGGTGGCGGCGGTGTGGCCCGCCGGCCCCCCGCCGAGGATCACGAACCGCACCGTCACCCTGTCACGCTACCCATCGCCCCTGCCGGCACCCCTGCGCCGGCCCCGGCGACGTCGCGGAGATCAGGACTGCGGGTGGGGCATGCACAGCTCGTCGTACTCGGCGATGACCAGGTCGTCGGGGTCGATGCTGCACGCCGGGCAGTGCTCGTCCCGGCGCGACCGCAGGGTGCGGAAGCTCTCGTCCATGGCGTCGTAGGTCAGGATCCGCCCGGTGAGGGTCTCGCCCAGGTCGAGGAGCAGCTTGATGGCCTCCATGGCCTGGATGGAGCCGATGATGCCGGGGAGCACGCCGAGCACGCCGGCCTCGGAACACGACGGCGCCAGCTCGGCCGGAGGCGGCTGGGGGAACAGGCACCGGTAGCACGGGCCCACGTAGGGATAAAAGACGGTGGCCTGGCCCTCGAAGCGGAAGATCGACCCGTGCACCACGGGGATGCGCAGCTTGAGGGAGGCGTCGTTGACCAGGTAGCGGGTGGGGAAGTTGTCGGTGCCGTCGACGATCACGTCGTAGCCGCGGAAGACGTCGAGGACGTTGTCGGCCCCCAGGCGCACGTCGTGGGCCACCACGTCGACGTCGGGGTTGATGGCGGTCAGCGTCTTCTTGGCCGAGTCGACCTTGCGCTCGCCGATCCGGTCGAGGTTGTGGAGGATCTGGCGCTGGAGGTTCGACTCGTCGACCACGTCCATGTCGACGATGCCGACCGTGCCCACGCCGGCGGCCGCCAGGTACAGCGCCGCCGGCGAGCCCAGGCCGCCGGCGCCGAGCAGGAGCACCTTGGCGTCGAGCAGGCGCTGCTGGCCGGCCGCTCCCACCTCGGGCAGGAGCAGGTGGCGCTGGTAGCGGTTGCGCTGCTCGGCGGAGAGGACGCGTGGCACGCTCCACGTGCGCCCCTCGTCCTTCCACTTGTTGAAGCCCCCGGCCATGGAGACCACGTCGGTGTAGCCGAGCTGGGTGAGCGTCTCGGCGGCGAAGGCGGAGCGGGTGCCGCCGGCGCAGTGGACCACGATCGGCGCGTCGCGATCGAGCACCCGGTTCTCGATCTGGCTCTCGAGGTGGCCCCGGGGGATGTGCACCGCACCGGGCAGCGCACCCTGCTCGTACTCGTCGGGCTCCCGCACGTCGAGCACGACCGCGCCCCGGCCGATGGCCTCCTCGGCGCCGGCGGTGTCGACCTCTCGGATGCGTTCCTTGGTGGAGCTGAGCAGCTCCCTGAAGCTCGGCATGAGCAAAAGTCTACGTGCCAGGTCGGCTTTCGCCATCGGGCGCCGGCGCCGGCGACGTCGACCCCACGATGACGGGCAGCACCTCGCTGATGGGCCCGGGGACCACGGCGTCGACCACGTCGTCGTAGGGCGTGGGCGAGGCGTTGACGACCACCACCCTCGCCCCTGCCTGCAACGCCAGGGGGACCGCCGAGGCGATGGGCTGGACGGTCAGGCTGGTGCCCACCGCCAGCAGCACGTCACAGCGCTGCACGGCGTCGAACGCCCGGTCGAGCACGTCGGCCGGCAGCGGCTGGCCGAACGAGACCGTGGCCGACTTGAGGATCCCGCCACAGCCGGCCTCGGTGCAGGCGGGATCGTCGTCTCCGGCCCGCAGCCGGTCGAGCACGACCTCCATGGGACCACCGGCGCCGCACGACAGGCAGGCGTAGCGGCGCAGGGTGCCGTGGACCTCGAGCACCCGCCCCGGGTCGCTCCCGGCCAATTGGTGCAGGCCGTCGATGTTCTGGGTGACGAGGACGTCGAGCTTGCCCCGGCGCTCCAGGTCGACCAGGGCGAGATGGCCGGGGTTGGGACGGGCGTGCCACGCCGGCGAGTGCAGCCGGGACTGCCAGGTGCGCCGGCGCACGTCCGGGTCGGCCAGGTAGGCCGAGATGTGCGACGACCGCTCGGCGGCGGGGTCCTTGGTCCACACCCCCTGCGGCCCGCGGAAGTCGGGGATGCCCGAGTCGGTGGAGATGCCGGCGCCGGTCAGCGCCACCACCCGGTCGGCCTCGTCGACCCACCGGCGGGCTCGGGCCACGAGGGCCTCGTCGTCCGTCACGTGCCCA
>JAHWJR010000061.1 GCA_019348335.1 Actinomycetota bacterium | reverse complement strand
GGCAGGCCCAGGGCCCGCACCGCCGGGCTCCGCAGCGACCGGGCCAGCGACCGGGCGAGGGCGAGGTCGGCGGGTTCGGCCAGCCACAGGTTGTAGGCCACCAGGACCGGGCGGGCGCCGACGGCGGTGGCGCCGGCGGTCGGGTGGGGCCGAGGCGGTCCGGCGTCGGGCGCCAGGTCGCGGAACGCCTGCCGGCGCACCTCGGGCAACGGCGCCCGGCCGGCGCCGTAGGCGAACGCCGGCACACCCAGCTCGTCGGCCACCCAGGTCACGAACCGGTCACGGGCCGCCACCGCCTCCTCCAGGGTGGCCTGGCCGAGCGGCGCGAAGGGCACCACGTCGACTGCTCCCAACCGCGGGTGCACGCCCTGGTGGTCCCGGAGGTCGATCCGTTCCACGGCGACGGCGGCCACGGCCCGGGGGGCGGCCTCGCCCACCAGGGTGAGGACCGATCGGTGGTGGTCGGCGTCGGTGTGCACGTCGAGCAGGTCGCCGCCGGCGGCGGTGGCCAGGGCGGCGACGACGTCGCGGCGGCGCCCCTCGCTGACGTTGACCACGCACTCGAGGCGTACCTCCGACGCCGGATGTCCGATTGACCCAGAGTGGGGCGACGGTTCTGCCGATGCCACCGCTATGCTCCTCGACATGGGCGCTCTAGGAGCACCGGAACTCCTCATCATCCTGGTCATCATCTTGCTGGTCTTCGGTGGCGCCAAGCTGCCCAAGCTGGCCAAGTCGTTGGGCCAGGCACAGCGGGAGTTCCGTAAGGGTACGGACGCGGCGGCGGATGAGGACGAAGACGCTCCCAAGCGGCCCAACGACCGGCCCGAGGGCAAGCCGAGCGCCTAGTCCGGTTTCCGATCCGGCGTTCCGGCGAGAAGCCGCCGGCAACGTCCTGGGAACCGGCTGAGCTCGCCTGACGTTCCCCGTTCGGTACCCACTTGGGAAGAAGTCGCCCGTACCCATGGGCGGTTCATCTACACGGTGGCGTACCGCCTGACGGGGAACGAAGCTGACGCGCAGGACCTCGTCCAAGAAGTGCTGCTGCGAGTGCGCCGGGGGCTGGCGACCTACCGGCCGGGATCCATGGAGGGCTGGTTGAGCCGGATCACCACCAACGCCTTCCTCGACGAGGTGCGCCGCCGCCGCCGGCACCCGACCGAGACGCTGCCTCCGGAGCCGGGACTGGCCGTGGCCTCACCCGACGCCGCCGGCGACCTGGCCGCCAGTGCCCTCCCCGACGAGCTCCAAGCGGCGCTGCGGGCACTGCCCGAGGAGTTCCGGGTCGCCGTGGTGCTCTCCGACGTGGTCGGCCTGCCCTACGCCGAGATCGCCGAGCACCTCGGCGTGCCCGTGGGCACCGTACGCAGCCGCATCCACCGAGGCCGGCGTTCGCTGCGCCGGGTGCTCTCGTGAGCCCGCCGGCCTCCTTGCCGCCCGAAGGGCCGCACCCCGCCGAGGCGCTCTCGGCCCTCGCCGACGGGGAGCTGCCGGCCGGTGAGCGCGCCGCCGTGGCCGCCCACGTCGAGCGCTGCCCCGAGTGCTCCGAGGAGCTGCGGGCGGTGCGAGCGGTGCGGGATGCCCTGCGGGCCCTCCCGGCCGTGGAGCCGCCACCGGGCTTCCTCGACCGCCTGGTCGCCGACCTGGGCCGGCGCGCCGCCCTTCGCCGCCGCCCGGCGCTGATCGGCACCGCGGCGGTGGCCGCCGCCGCTCTCCTGGTCGTTCTGGTCCCCTCGGTCACCGGGTTCGGTCGGTACCGTCCTGAGGTCGAACAGGCCCTGCTCCGCCACGTCGCCTCCGTGTCGGCGCTGGCGGCGGTGGGTTCGACCACCGCCGACGGCGGTCCGACCCCTCTCGTGCTCTCGGAGCCCGTCACCCCCTCCACCGCCCTGCCTCGTGAGGCCGAGGACCTGCCGGCGCCGTACCTGGCCCCGCCCGAGCTGGCCGGTGGCTACCGACTGGTCGACGTCTTCGCCCATCCCGACGGGGTCCAGCTCGTCTACGAGCGTGGGAGGTACGGCTTGTCGGTGTTCGAGAACCCCGGTGAGCTCGATCCGCAGGGCATGGCGCCCAGGGGGCAACCGGTGGAGGGTGACCCGGCCACGTGGCGCTGGGAGTCGGACGGGGTCGCCGGTCGGGTGGTGGTCCTGGAGCGGGACGGGGTGGTGGTGACGGCCGTGGGCGACGAGCCCGGCGATGCCGTGCTCTCGGCCGCCCGCTCCGTGCCCGAGGCCCGGCCGCTGTCGTTGGCGCAGCGCCTGCGACGGGCGGCGGCGCAGGTGCTGCGGGAGCTCAGCCCGTCGTCGGCACCGCCGCAGCCGCCCGCCGCCGCTTGAGGATCCGCCGGCGCTCTCGCTCGGACGCTCCTCCCCAGACGCCGTGGTCGACCCGCTGGGCCAAGGCGTACTCCAGGCACGGCTCCTTGACCGGGCAGGTGGCGCAGATGCGGCGAGCGACCTCGACGCCCACACCGTCGCTCGGGAAGAAGCGAGCAGGCGGCTCGTCCCTGCAGTTGCCCTTGGCCATCCAGCTGGTGTCCATGACGCCTCCGTTCGCCGCCATCCCCCTTACCACGGATGGCGGTCGCATTTGGTTCCCGTCACTGTTTTCGGGCGACGGTGGACAACCTTGAGGACGTCGCCGATGGCCGGCGGTGACGCAGGCTGTCCGAGCCGCTCGTAGCCTGATGCCGAGGAGGCGCCATGCGACCTGAACAGCCCCACGGAACAGGTGCATCGGGGCGAGGTGACGGCTCCGCCAGCGTGTCGACCGGCGACGGTCGCATCGGAGGGGCCCGACGGCTCTGGACCGACGCCCCGACGTCTCCACCGACCGGCGCGGTCGGCCAGTCGTCACCGCCGAACGGGGACCCGTGGCGGCCCTCGCCGGCACCCGTGGCGACCCCGTCCTCGGCGAACGGGGGCGGTACCCGGCGCGGCAGCCGGGGCGGGTGGTTGGCCGGCGCCGTCGCCGGGCTCCTTGCTGCCCTAGCTGTGCTCGGTGCTGCCCTCGGTCTCGGGTTCGTGGGCGGGCGGACCACCGCCGGATCCCTCCGGGCTCCGGTCCAGCTGAAGGGCGAGCCACTCGACATCCGGGGCGTCATCGAGGCGGTGCAGCCGGGCGTGGTGTCGATCGCCGTCGAGGGCGTCCGCGGGGGCCCAGGCCGCCAGCAGCTGGTCAGCGGCGCCGGCAGCGGGATGGTCATCGAGCCCGACGGGCTCGTGCTCACCAACCACCACGTCGTCGCCGGCGCCACCTCCATGAGCGTGATGCTGGCCGACGGGAGGCAGGTCCCGGCCGATCTGGTGGGCAGCATCCCGTCGTCGGACGTGGCCCTGATCCAGATCCGTGAAGTCAGCGACCTTCGCACCGTCGAGCTGGGTGAGAGCTCGGCGCTGCAAGTGGGCGACGACGTGGTCGCCGTGGGCAACGCCTTGAACCTCGGCGCCAGCCCGACGGTGACCACGGGGATCGTCTCCGCCCTCGACCGCTCGATCGCCACGCCCGACGGGGTCTCCCTCGAGAGCCTGATCCAGACCGACGCCGCCATCAACCAGGGCAACTCGGGCGGGCCGCTGGTCAACGCCTTCGGCCAGGTGATCGGCATCAACACCGCCATCGCCGGCGGCGCCGAGAACATCGGGTTCGCCCTCAGCATCGACTCCGTCAAGCCCCTCATCGAGGAGCTGCGCTCCGGCGGCGGCGAGGTCCGGGGCGGCGCCTACCTCGGCATCGGTACCGCCGACCTCGACGACGTGTTCCCCGAGGTGCTCGAGCGCCTGCAGATCGACCGGGACGACGGTGCGTTCGTGATCCAGGTGCAGCGGGGCACCGCGGCGGACGAGGCGGGGTTGGAGCCGGGCGACGTCATCGTGGCCATCGGGGACGAACCGATCGAGCGCGCCGGCGAGGTCAGCGGCGCCATCGGCCGCCTGGCGCCCGGTGACGAGGTCGAGATCCGCTTCGTGCGCGACGGTGAGGAGCGCACCGTGAGGGTCACCCTGGGCTCCCGCGGCGTGGGGGACTGAGCCGGCCGCGGGGCCGGTCCAGGCCTCTGAGACGAGGCCCGGTAGGCTCGGCGCGGTGTCGAACGTTGAGCAACAGGCCCCGTCCCAGCCCCCGGTGGGGCACGTCCGCATCGTGTACCTGGGCCCGGTGGCGCCCCACTGGGAGGTCCAGTCCGACTTCGGCGACCCGCGGCTGATCGACGCCCTCCGCCAGCGGATCATGGCCCGCCTGGTGCTGCTTCCCCCGCACGATCCCCAGTTCCGTCGCAACCGCGAGCGGGTGGCCCGCGACGCCGAGCGCGAGAACCTCCTGCTCGAGTGGGACCTCGGGTTGCCCGATCAGCAGGCGCCGCCCGACCCGGCCTACCGCGCCTGAGGCGGTCCGTCCGTGCCCGCCATTGGCATCGACCTGGGTGGCACCAAGGTGCAGGGCGTGCTCGTCGACGCCGGCGAGGTGATCGGTGACGCCAAGGTGCCCACGCCCGCCGGCGGGGTCGACGAGGTCGTCGCCGCCATCGGCGACTGCGTCGACCGCCTGGGCGGCACCGACAAGGTCGCAGGCGTCGGGATCGGCGCCCCCGGGGTGGTCGACGCCGCCACCGGCACGGTGGTCATGGCCCCCAACCTCCCCGGCTTCGCTGAGCCGGTGCCACTCGCCGCCCTGCTCGCCGACCGCCTCGACGGGATGCGCGTGGCGGTCGACAACGACGTGAACGTGAGCGCCCTGGCCGAGCACCGGCTCGGTGCCGGTCGCGGCTCATCCAACTTGCTGGGCGTGTGGGTGGGCACCGGCGTGGGTGGCGGGCTGGTGCTCGACGGGCGCCTGCGGCGGGGGCCCGGTGGGGCCGCCGGCGAGATCGGCCACGTCGGTGTGACCTCCGGTGGCCGGCGGTGCGGGTGCGGCCAGGACGGCCACCTCGAGGCCTACGCCGGCAGGGCGATGATGGAGCAGGAGGCGCGCCGGCGAGCGGCCGCTGGCACCCCCACGTTGCTGGTCGAGCTGGCCGGCGGCAAGCGCATGAAGTCCAGCATCTTCGCCAAGGCGCTCGAGGCCGGTGACGGCGTGGCCGTCGAGTTGCTCGACGAGGCCGTCGCCGCCCTGGGGATGGCGCTGGCCTCGGCCACCGCCCTGGTCGACCTGGAGCTCATCGTGGTGGGCGGCGGCCTGGCCGAGAAGCTCGGCGCCGGTTTCGTGGGGCGCATCGAGCAGGCGGTGCGCAGTCGCCTGCTGGTGCCCTCCTCGCCCCTGCGGGTGGTGCCGGCGTCGCTGGGCGACCTGACCGGCGCCCTGGGCGCTGCCCTGCTGGTGGAGGAGCCGGCGGCCGCATGACCCGGGGAAGCGCGAGGTCGTTGCCATGACCGAGGCCAGGACGGTGATCGAGCCGCATGCGCAGGGGGCGCACCCGCCCGCCGGCGCCACCGACGGCCACGCGCGGTTCATCAACCGGGAGCTGTCGTGGCTCGACTTCGGGGCGCGGGTCCTGGCCCGGGCCGAGGCGCCCGAGGTGCCGCTGCTGGAGCGGGCCAAGTTCCTGGCCATCTTCAGCGAGGGCCTCGACGAGTTCTTCCAGGTGCGGGTGGCCGGCCTCAAGGACCAGGTGGCGGCCGGGCTGCGGGCGGTGAGTCCCGACGGACTCACCCCAAAGGACCAGCTGGTCGCCATCCGGTCCCGTGTGGGGGAGCTGCTCCACCGCCAGTCCCACATCTTCCTCGACGAGCTCAGCCCGGAGCTGACCAAGGTCGGCATCCACCTGTCCGACTGGCACGACCTCGACGAGGACGACCGCAAGGAGCTCGTCGAGGTGTTCGAGCGCCAGATCTTCCCGGTGCTCACGCCGCTGGCGGTCGATCCTGGGCACCCGTTCCCGTACATCTCGAACCTGTCGCTCAACCTGGCGGTGATGGTTCGCGACCCCGATAGCGGCGAGCGCCGTTTCGCCCGGGTCAAGGTGCCCAACGTGCTGCCCCGGTTCGTGGTGATGGCCGACGGCGAGCGCTACGTTCCCCTCGAGCAGGTGATCGCTGCGCACCTGGACGCACTCTTCCCCGGCATGGTGGTGGAGTCGCACCACCCCTTCCGGGTGACCCGCAACGCCGACCTCACCCTGGAGGAGGACGAGGCCGACGACCTGCTCGCCGCCGTCGAAGTCGAGCTCCGCCGGCGGCGCTTCGGGCGGGCGGTGCGCCTGGAGGTGGCCGAGGGCATCGACGAGGAGATGCTGGCGCTGCTCACCCGCGAGCTCGACCTGGGCCGCGACGACGTCTACGTCAGCCCCGGCCCGCTCGACCTGGGTGGGCTCTGGAGCGTGTCGTCGCTGCCCCGTCCCGACCTCAAGGACGACCCGTTCACCTCGGTCACCCAGGCCCGCCTGTCCGGGCCCGAGGACGAGCGGGTGGATCTGTTCGACCGCATCCGCCGGGGTGACGTCCTGGTCCACCACCCCTACGACTCGTTCACCACCTCGGTCGCCGCCTTCATCCGCCAGGCCGCCTCCGACCCCGACGTGCTGGCCATCAAGCAGACGCTGTACCGCACCTCGGCCGACAGCCCCATCGTCGAGGCCCTCATCCGCGCTGCCGAGAAGGGCAAGCAGGTGGCCGCCCTCGTCGAGCTCAAGGCTCGCTTCGACGAGCAGGCCAACGTGGCGTGGGCCCGGGCGTTGGAGAAGGCGGGCGTCCACGTGGTCTACGGCCTGGTGGGGCTGAAGACCCACAGCAAGACGGCGCTGGTGGTGCGCCACGAGGAGGACGGCATCCGCCGCTACTGCCACGTGGGCACCGGCAACTACAACGAGAAGACGGCCCGGCTCTACGAGGACCTGGGCCTGCTGACCTGTGATGCCGACATCGGCGCCGACCTGACCCAGCTGTTCAACTACCTCACCGGCTACGGGCGCCAGGAGCAGTTCCGCAAGCTGCTGGTGGCGCCCGGACCGCTGCGGCCCCGGATGGCCGAGCTGATCGCCGGCGAGGCGGAGGCAGGGGAGGGCGCCGGGCGGATCATCATGAAGCTCAACAACCTGGTCGACGTCGACATGATCGACGGGCTGTACGCGGCCTCGCAGGCCGGCGTCGAGATCGACCTCATCGTGCGGGGCATCTGCTGCCTGCGACCGGGCGTCGCCGGCATGTCCGAACGCATCCGGGTGCGCTCCATCGTCGGCCGGTTCCTCGAGCACTCCCGCATCTTCCACTTCGCCAACGGCGCCGGCCCCGGCCGACCCGACTGGTACCTCGGCTCGGCCGACCTCATGCCCCGCAACCTCGACCGGCGGGTCGAGGCGGTGGTGCCGGTGGGCGACCCGGAGCTGCAGCGCCGGCTCCAGGAGATCCTCGACGTCAACCTCTCCGATGACCAGTTGGCCTGGGAGCTGCAGCCCGACGGCGGCTGGCGCAAGGTCCCCCCGGGCGACGGCGTCAACACCCACGAGGCGCTCCGGCGACTGGCCAAGGAGCGGGCCCGGCGGCGCGACCCGTCGTGAAGCCCGGGTCGGCGGGCCAGGACACGAGCGGGACGGGAAAGGCAACGGGGCAGCCCGTCGTGCGGGCGGCGGGTGGCGTGCTGTGGAGGCGGGCGCCGTCGGGTGACCTCGAGGTGCTCGTCGTCCACCGCCCCAAGTACCACGATTGGTCGCTGGCCAAGGGGAAGTGCGACCCGGGGGAGTCCGACGAGGAGTGCGCCCTGCGTGAGGTGGAGGAGGAGACCGGCTACCGCTGCCGGCTCGGTCCCGAACTGCTCGGCAACGCCTACGCCGACCGCGGGGGGCGCCCCAAGGAGGTCCGGTACTGGGCCATGACCGTGGTCTCGGGCGAGTTTCGGCCCAACAGCGAGGTCGACCAGGCACAGTGGGTCGTCCTCGACGAGGCCCGGGGAATGCTGTCCTACCAGCGGGACGCCGCCGTGCTGGATTCCCTGCTCGACGCCATCGGCGAGTCCGGCTGAGCCCTTGGGAGCCACCCTCCTCCCGTTCTTTGTCGGCTGAGCCACCGTGGCGGGGGAAAATCCGACAAAGAACGGGGCGGCGATTCAGTCGTCGGAGAACCAGGCCTGGTGCTTGTCGGCTGACGCCTTCTTCCAGGCCTTCGGCCACTTCTTGCGGGCCCGGCGCATGGTGTCGCGCTGGGTGGCCACCAGCTGGCCGGCGGCCAGGGCCTGCCCACCACCGGCGGTTCCGGCCGCCTCCCGCAGCCACGCCTCGGTCACCTCGGCGTCCTGCACCTCGCCGAGCACGTCCTGGAGCCGCCCCAACCGCTTGGCCAAGCGCTTGGCCGGCTTGCCCACGACCGGCCGCACCGCCTGGGCCGCGTAGCGGCACCGCTTGGCCCTGGTCCGCACCTTGTGCAGCTCCTCGGGCGAGGGATCGTCGCCCAGATCGGCGACGGCTTCCCGCAGGCGCTCCCACCGCCGGCGGACCAGGCCGGGAAGCACCTCGCCGGCGGGCACGTCGGCCTCGGGCAGGCATGGCGGCGACGCCGCCGCTGCCACCAGGGCATCGAGCAGCACGGCGTAGCGGTCGCTGTCGAGGGCCTTGTCGAGCTCGACGCACGCCCGGTCCCGGTCGGAGGCCAGCCGCTGGAGCAGTGTCGCCAGCTCGGCCTGGTCCTCTTCGGGGAGGGACTCGCCCTGGGCCGCCAGCCGGGCCGCCAGCACGTCGGCGTCGCGGACGGCGCCCAGCTGGCGGCGTACCCAGCCCAGCTCCCGGCGCAGCTCCTTGGCCTCGGGCCGGAGCAGCGGCGCGAAGCTGCGCAGGTCGGAGCGCAGGCGGCGCATGGCCACCCTGGCCTTGCGCAGGTCCTCGGGGTGACCGCTGCGACGCAGGCGCGGGTCATGGGTCAACAGCTTGGTCAGGTCGGCGGCGAGGGCGGCCCGCACCAGGTCGGCGGCGGTGGCGTCGTCGTCGAGGGCCACCGGCACCACCTCGGGGGGAGCGGCGGCGGGACGGCCGAGGGCTCGGACCACCTTGGGGGTGGGATCGGGCGCCCCGGCGCCGGCCTGGCGCAGTCGTGCGACCACGGCGTCGAGGAAGCTCGGCGGGGTCCGCTCGTCGACCTCCACCTCGATCTCCCGAAAGCCGGCGGCGACGTGATCGTCCTGGCGCACCGAGACCTCGTCGTCGGCCACCTCACCGAGGCGATTGCCGGTGGCGTCGCGCAGCTCCAGCCGCTGCCGGCGGGTGGCGAGGTGGACGACGGGGGTGAGCGATGCCGACCGCACGTAGGCCCGTACCAGGTTCGCCACCTCGTCGGGAACGGGATGGCGGGGGAGGGCGAAGGTGCTCTCTCGGCGCCGCAGGGCACCGCCGTCGTCGGCGCCCCCACCGTCGTCGTCGGGCAGCTTGACCGTCCACCGGCCCCGCTCCTCGTCGTCGTCCTCCCAGCGGAAGCGCACGCTGACGCCCCAGCGGGCCAGACGCAGGTCGGCGGTGTCGTAGTAGACGGCTTCCAGCCGGCGCTCGGGCAGGGTCACCGTCGTGGCACCCTCGACCACCCCGGTCAGGTCGGGGACGCGGAACTCCTCACCAGCCCCGAGCTTCACCTCGTGCTCGAGGGCGGTCGCCACGGGCAGACCCTAACG
>JAHWJR010000245.1 GCA_019348335.1 Actinomycetota bacterium | reverse complement strand
AAGACCTCGAGGCAGAAAGCGCCACCGCCCTGCCCCCGAAGGAGGTCATGTCGCTGCTCGACCTCAACGCCGACGTCAACCTTGCCCTCGACCTCGCCGCCCCGGTGGACCTGGCGGTCGCCGCCAACCTCAACATCGCCGCCCCCATCGACGCGGCCGCCGCAGCGAACATCCTGTCCGTCGACTCCGAGGCGACCGCCTTGGCCGACCAGGACGTGCTGATCAACCAGACGCAGTCGGGCGACGCCATCGCCAACGCCCCGCAGACCTCGACGATCGACCAGGCCGACGACACCGTCGGTACGGATGCGCCGGCACCCGCGGACACCGGCGACGGGTCGGTGACGGATGCGGCGCCTACCGACACCAACGACGGGTCGGTGACCGACGGCCTCCTCGGCGGCTCCGGGACGCTGCTCGACGTCGACCTGAACGTCGACGCCGACATCGACGGCGCTGCGCCGATCGCCGGTGCGGTGGCGGCCAACGCCAACGTCGCCGCTCCCATCGACGCCGCCGTCGCCGCCAACATCGGCTCCATCGACTCCGAGGCCACGGCAATCGCCCAGCAGACGGCGATCATCAACCAGGATCTCGACGGCGTCACGGCGGACGCCACCGCCGATCAGGACTCCGAGATCACCCAGTAGCCCATGACCGTCCTCGAAGCCCGGGGCCCGGCACGGGCCCCGGGCCTGGAGTTGCTGGGGAAGTCGGGCGGCTCCGGCTACCAGGACGCTCCCGGCCTGGTCCGGCGGCCCGACGGGCAGACGATCCAGGTCACCCCGCTGCTCTACCAACTGCTCGACTCCCTCGACGGCGAGCGGAGCCTCGAGCAGCTGGCCGACGAGCTGGGGCGTCGATGCCACCGGGCAGTCACCCCCGAGGACGTCCGCTGCCTGCTCGAGCAGAAGTTGGCGCCCCTCGGGCTGCTCAGCGAGGCCGACGGCTCGGCGCCGGCGGTGCAGAAGGTGGCCCCCCTGCTGGGGCTGAAGTGCAAGATCGTCGTGTCCGACCCGGACGTCACCCGCCGGATCACCAGGCCCTTCGCCGGCCTCTTCCGGGCGTGGACCGTGGTGCCCGTGCTCGTCGCCTTCGCCGTGACGTGCTGGTGGGTGCTGTGGGAGCACGGCCTGGCATCCGCCACCCGCCAGGCCTTCGACTCGCCCGGGCTGCTGCTCGCCGTCTTCGGGCTCACCGTCTTGTCAGCGGGCTGGCACGAGTTCGGCCACGCCGCCGCCTGCCACGCCGCCGGCGCCACCCCCGGCGCCATGGGCGCCGGCCTGTACCTCGTGTGGCCCGCCTTCTACACCGATGTCGACGACTCCTACCGGCTGAGCCGGTGGGGACGTCTCGTGGTCGACCTCGGCGGGCTGTACTTCAACGCGCTGGTGGTGGTGGCGGTGATGGCCGTGTGGATGGTCACCCGCCAGGACGCCCTGCTGCTGGTCGTCGCCACCCAGCTGGTGCTCATGCTCCGCCAGCTGACGCCGGTGATCCGCGCCGACGGCTACCACATCCTCGCCGACCTCACCGGCGTCCCCGACCTGTTCCACCACATCGGGCCGACCATCGCCGGCCTGCTGCCCATGAACTGGGGCAAGCCCCAACCGCTGCGGCGCCGGGCCCGGTGGGTGGTGCGGGCGTGGGTGCTGGTCGTGGTGCCGCTGCTGGTCTGGATGCTCGTGCTCGCCGTGCTGTTGCTGCCGCGGTTGGTGGCGACCGCCTGGGTGGGCCTGCAGAAGCAGGGCAGCACGCTCTCCACCAGCGGCCAGGCCGGTGACCTGCTGGGCGTCCTCGCCGCCACCCTGCAGACCGTCGCCCTGGTCCTGCCCGTCGCCGCCGTCACCTACCAGGTCGTGCGCCTCGGTCGCCGGGGTGGCCGCTGGCTGTGGGCCCGCACCGAGGGCCGCCCGACCGCCCGCCGGGCCATGGGCGTGGCCGGCGCCGGCCTGGTCGCGCTGCTGGTCTGGGCGTGGTGGCCGTCCGGGCAGTACCAGCCCGTGCGGGCCGACGAGCGAGGCACCCTGCGGGAGGCGGTCAACGTCAGCGCCGTCAGGGGGACTGCTGCTGGTCCGGTCGCCCGCGTCGAGCCACCGGCGGTCCAGCCGATCGAGGGCGTCGAGCCGCGGACGGCGTACGCGCTCGTCCCCCGCGAGGGCACGGGGCCCACGCTGCTGCTCGTCCGGGCGGAGGACGGCACGCTGCACAACGTCCTCACCGACGGCACCAGCGGCACTGGGGTGTCGTTCCCGTTCGAGCTGCCCGACGCCCCGGGCGAGGGCGACAACCAGGCACTGGCGGTGAACACCGGCGACGGGACCGTCGTCTACGACGTCGCCGTCGCCCTGGTCTGGGTCACCGACGGTGCGGTCGTCGACCACCGCAACGAGGCCTACGCCCTCGCCTCGTGCACCTCGTGCACGACCGTGGCGGTTGCCTTCCAGGTGGTGCTCGTGGTCGGGGACAGCGACACGGTCGCGCCCAGCAACGTCGCCGTTGCCGCCAACGGCAACTGCGTCCGGTGCGTGACGACCGCACTCGCCGTGCAGCTCGTCGTCACGCTGGAGGAGATGCCGGACGAGGAGCTGCAGGCACAGATCGAGGCGGCGCTCGCCCGCCTCGACGGGCTCGAGGAGATGGAGGATCCCTACGGGCAGGTGAAGGCGGTCGAGGACGAGATCCTCACCATGCTCGTCGACAGCGGGCTCGTGGAGGGGCGGGAAACGACGGCTTCCACGGCGACCGCGACCCCGGACTCCGCACCCAGTACGACCTCCCCGAGCTCGACGACGACCGCAGACGACGGCTCGCCCGGCTCCTCGCTCTCGACGACGACGTCGTCGTCCAGCCGGAGCACCACTTCGTCCGGGGACACCACGACCACGACGACGA
>JAHWJR010000060.1:3902-9650 GCA_019348335.1 Actinomycetota bacterium | reverse complement strand
GACATCGTGACCGGCATCATCCAGCAGACCGACAGCCGCTTCACCCTGCTCGACCTGGGCAGGGTCGAGGCGCTGCTGCCCCAGGCCGAACAGGTGGCCTACGAGCGACCCGAGCCGGGCACCCGGCTCAAGGCGTACATCGTCGAGGTCCGCCGCAACCCGCGCGGTCCCCAGATCGTGGTCAGCCGCACCCATCCCGGCCTCATCAAACGACTCTTCGAGCTGGAGGTGCCCGAGATCGCCGACGGCGTCGTCGAGCTCAAGGCGGTGGCCCGCGAACCCGGGCACCGCACCAAGATCGCCGTGTGGTCGAACGACCACAACGTCGACCCCGTGGGCGCCTGCGTCGGCGCCCGGGGGGCGCGGGTGCGCATGGTCGTCAACGAGCTGAGGGGCGAGAAGATCGACATCGTCCCCTACACCGACGACCTCCAGGAGTTCGTCATGAAGGCGCTGTCTCCGGCCAAGGTGAAAGAGGTGCGCCTCGACGACGAGACGGGGACCGCCGAGGTGATCGTGCCCGACTACCAACTGTCGTTGTCGATCGGCAAGGAGGGCCAGAACGCCCGCCTGGCCGCCCGGCTGACGGGCTGGCGCATCGACATCAAGAGCGAGACCCAGCTGGCCGAAGAGGAAGCCGGCTACGCCGGCGAGGAGTGGGCCGAGGGCGAGTGGGTGACCGACGCGGAGACGGGTCAGCTGACCTGGCGGCCGGCAGAGGGCGGCCCGGCGGTGACCGCCGACGAGTGGCGCCAGGGCGGCGACGCCGAGGCCGGTGGCGAGGACGGGACGCCCGACGGTGCCACCTCGCCCGCCGTGCCTGCTCCGCCGGACATGGCCGACGCCGCAGCGGACACCCCGGCGGACGCTTCGGCGGACGCCGAGGTGTCGTCTTCAGTGGCCCCCGAGGCGGGGCCCGTCCCCGCCGACGGGAGCGAGGCGCCCGGTTCCGACCGGGCGGAGGGGGTCTCATAGCCCCCCGTCGCACGTGCATCGGTTGCCGCCGGCGAAGTGCGCCAGATGAGTTGACGCGTGTGATTCGGCGATTCGACGGCACACTGGAGGTCGGCCGCACGTTGCCGGGCCGGGGTGCGTGGTTGTGCGCCGGGTCGCCGGCATGCGTCGACCGGGCCGAGCGCCGGGGTGCCTTCCAGAGGAGCTTGCGGGGCCCGGTGACACCAGAGGCGGTGGCCTCGCTCCGCGAGGAGGCCGAAGACCGCGCGAGGATGGGGCGTTACGCCGACGGTGGCGGCGTCACAACGGAACGAAGGGGTTGAGTCAGCAACTTGGCATCGAAGATCCGGGTCTACGAGCTCGCTCGCGAACTCGGGCTCACCAACAAGGAGACGCTCGACTTGTGCGAGGCGCTGGGCATCGGCGTCCGGAGCCACTCCTCGAGCATCGTCGACGCGCAGGCCGACCGGGTGCGCCGTAAGGCCGACGCCGAGGGCCTGCGCAGGGAGCCCCGGACCGAAGAGCCCGACGAGCCGGCTCCGGCCGCTCCTGCCCCTGCTGCCCGTGCGCCGGAGCAGCGTGCCACCCGCTCGGCCCCTCCCGAGGCGCCGGCGAGCCCCCGACCGGAGCCGTCGACCCCGCCCCCGGCGCCGCTGCGGCCGCCGCCCGCGTCGCAGCAGCCGGCCGCCGCCGGCCCCGCTCGGGGCCCCGAGGCCCCGGCGCCCCGTTCGCCGGACCGGCCTGGCGAGCCGCTCCACCGTCTGGTGACCAGCGGCAAGGCCAGCGAGCAGCCCGACCTCGAGCCGCCCCGCCAGGACCGCCCCGCGTCCCGTCCGCCGCCGCCGCCTCCGCCGCCGCGACCTCCGGCACCGCCGTCGTCCCGCCAGGGGCCGGCGCCGGCAGCCGGCTCGGCGCCCCATTCCCCCGCGCCGCCGCGGCCGGGGTCGACGCCGGCCGGCCGGCCCCCGTCCCCTTCCACGGTCCGAGGCCCCGGTGGCAAGCCCATCGAGCCTCCGCCCGGTGGTCCGCCGCGCTCGGGCACGGGCAAGCCGATCCCGCCGCCCCCCGGCCCCCGGCCGACCTCCCAGACCGGCAAGGCCATTCCGCCCCCGCCGGGCGCCGGCGGACGCCGCGCCTCACCGCCTCCGTCCCGCGGCCCCTCCGGGCCCGGGCGCTCCGGGCCCTCCACCGGTCGCCCCGGCGGCTACGGCGGCGGCGCTCGTCCCGGCGGCCCGCCTCCCCTGCGTCCGGGCCAGGTGCCCGGCGCCGGCGGCCGCCCCGGCGGCCGTCCCGGTGGTCCCCGCCGACCACGGCGGCGCGGCCGGCGGCGCCGGAACCGCGAGGAGCTCCAGCCTCAGGACATCGCCACCTACACCCCCGAGGACGCACCCATCCCCGAGGGCGAGGTGGTCATCGAGCGAGGGAGCACGGCCAAGGACCTCGGTCCCAAGCTGAACCGCTCGGCGGCCGACGTGGTCAGGTTCCTGCTCCAGCAGGGCGAGATGATCACCGCCACCCAGACCCTCTCCGACGACATGATCGAGCTGTTCGCGGCCGACGTCGGAGCGGTCGTCCGCCTGGTCGACCCCGGCCAGGAGCAGGAGGTGGGGCTCCAGCAGCTCCTCGACGTGCTCGACGAGGAGGACGAGGACGAGGCCGACCTGCGGCCCCGCCCGGCGGTGGTCACGGTCATGGGCCACGTCGACCACGGCAAGACGCTGCTGCTCGACCGCATCCGCTCGGCCAACGTCGTCGCCGGCGAGGCCGGCGGCATCACCCAGCACATCGGCGCCTACCAGGTCGACAAGGACGGCAAGCGCCTCACCTTCATCGACACCCCTGGCCACGAGGCGTTCACGTCCATGCGGGCGCGAGGTGCCGACGCCACCGACATCGTCATCCTGGTGGTGGCGGCCGACGACGGCGTCATGCCCACGACCCTCGAGGCCCTGGCCCACGCCAAGGCGGCCGAGGTGCCGATCGTGGTGGCCATCAACAAGGTCGACCGCGAGAACGCCGACCCCAACCGGGTGCGCCAGCAGCTCTCGGAGCACGGGCTGGTGCCCGAGGAGTGGGGCGGCGACACGGTGATGGTCGAGATCTCGGCGCTGCAGAACCTGGGCATCGACGACCTGCTCGAGAACCTTGCCGTGGTGGCCGAGCTCGAAGACCTGCGGGCCAACCCCGAGGGCCGGTCCTACGGGGTCGTCCTCGAGGCCAACCTCGACATCGGCCGGGGCCCGGTGGCCACCGTGCTGGTGCAGCGCGGCCTGCTCAAGGTGGGCGACCCCATGGTCGCCGGCCCGGCGTGGGGCCGGGTGCGGGCGCTCATCGACGACCGCGGCGACCAGGTCAAAGAAGCCGGTCCCGGCGTGCCCGTCCAGGTGCTGGGGCTGTCCGACGTGGCCGAGGCGGGCGACGACTTCGTGGTCGCCCCCGACGACCGCACCGCCCGCCGGGTGGGTGAGACCCGCGGCCAGTACGCCCGGATCAAGAGCATCGCCTCCGACGCCTCGGCCATCTCCACCGGCGTGAAGCTCGAGGACATCTTCGAGCAGATCCAAAAGGGCGAGGCGGCCACCCTCAACCTGGTGCTCAAGGCCGACGTCAACGGGTCGCTCGAGGCCCTCACCGACGCCTTGCGCAAGCTCGAGCGCGACGAGGTGAAGATCGTCTTCGTCCACCGGGCGGTGGGCGGCATCACCGAGAACGACGTCCAGCTGGCCAGCGCCACCGGAGCCACCATCATCGGGTTCAACGTCCGGCCCGACCGCAAGTCGCGGGAGCTGGCGGCGACCGAGGACGTCGAGATCCGCACCTACGACATCATCTACCAGGTCCTCGAGGACATCGGGAACGCCCTGGTGGGCATGCTGGCCCCCGAGTACGAGGAGATCGTCACCGGCGAGGCCGAGGTCCGCGAGGTCTTCCGGGTGCCGAGGGTCGGCGCCGTGGCCGGCTGCTACGTCCGCAGCGGGACCATCACCCGCAACTCCGGCGTCCGGTTCCTGCGGGAGGGCACGGTCATCTGGAAGGGCACCGTGCAGTCGCTGCGCCGGTTCAAGGAGGACGTCCGCGAGGTGGCCGCCGGCTTCGAGTGCGGTGTGGGCCTGTCCGACTTCCAGGACCTCAAGCCCGGCGACGTCATCGAGACCTTCACCCAGCGGGAGATCCCCCGCAGCTGAGCGACCGGCCACCGGTACGGTGGTCGGTCGTGCACGCGGCGGCGGTGGAGTTCGACCTGCACATCCCCGAGTGCCGGTCGCTGAAGGCCAAGCGCTCGGTGGTCCGCCCCCTCGTGGAGGGGCTGCGCCGGCGCTACCACGTCGCCGCCGCCGAGGTGGGGCACCACGACCAGTGGCAGCGCACCCTGGTGGGCGTGGCCACGGTGGCGTCGACCGCCGGCCACGTCTGTGAGATCCTCGACGAGGTGGAGCGCTTCGTGTGGTCTCGGCCCGACATCCAGGTGCTCTCCAGCTCGAGGAGCTGGCTGGATGAGCCGTAGGCGGGGCCGCAGCAGCGGGGAGCGCCAGCCCGGCCGCTACCCGCGCATGGCCCGGGTGAACGAGCTGTGCCGGGAGATCGTGGCCGAGGAGCTCGAGCGGCTCGACGACGAGCGTCTCGACCTGGTGACCATCACCCACGTCGGTGTCGACCCCGACCTGCGCCGCGCCACCGTGGAGTTCTCCCGGCTGGGCGAGGAGGAGGCCGAGGCCGCCGAGGCGCTGGCCGATCACCGCACCCGCCTGCAGGCCGCCATCGGCCGCCAGGCCCGCCTGAAGCGGACTCCGGAGCTCTCCTTCAGGGTCGACCAGGTGATCCACAGCAGCGCCCGCATCGAGCAGCTGCTGCGGGAGAGCGTGATCGCCGATCACGAGGACGAGGCGCCCGGCGGCGAGTCCGGCCCCGACCTGGAGGCGTGAGTCCCTCAACGGGGCCCATGAGCCCCGACGGCGTGGCCGTGGTCGACAAGCCGGCGGGCTGGACCTCCCACGACGTGGTCGCCCGGGCCCGCCGCCTGCTGGGCACCCGGCGGGTCGGTCACGCCGGCACCCTCGACCCCGATGCCACCGGCGTCCTGGTCCTCGGCGTGGGCCGGGCCACCCGGCTGCTCCGCTACGTGACGCCCCTTCCGAAGTCGTACGTGGGTGAGATCGTCCTCGGCGTGGAGACGACCACGCTCGACGCCGCCGGCGACGTGGTGGGCACCTTCGACATGGGGCAGGTCACGCTGGACGAGGTCCGGGCGGCGGCGGCAGCTCTGGTCGGCGACATCGAGCAGGTGCCGCCCATGGTGTCGGCGGTGCGGGTGGGCGGACGCCGGCTGCACGAGCTGGCCCGGCAGGGTCTGGAGGTGGAGCGGGAGGCCCGAGCGGTCACCGTGCACCGTTTCGAGGTGACGGGGGAGGCCGACCGGGGCGAGACCGGCCCGGTGCTGCGGGTGGAGGTCGACTGCTCCTCGGGCACCTACGTCCGCTCCCTGGCCGCCGACCTGGGACGGGCCCTCGGAGGCGGGGGGCACCTGCGGGCGCTGCGGCGCACCGCCGTCGGGCCCTTCACCGAGGCCCGGGCCCGCCCGCTCGACGACCTCGAGGTCGTGCCTCCCGTGGAGGCGGTCACCCACCTGCACCGGGTGCCGGTCGACGACGGCGTCGCCGCCCTGGTGGCCACCGGAACCCGGCTGGTGCGAACCGGGGAGCAGGTGGCGTTCCCCGGCGAGGGGCCGTGGGCGGTCACCTCGGCGGCGACGGGGGAGCTGCTCGCCGTGTACGAGGCGGCAGGGGAGCGGGCCCG
>JAHWJR010000060.1:0-3802 GCA_019348335.1 Actinomycetota bacterium | reverse complement strand
CGGCTGCACTACCGTCGGCGCGTGGAGGTCATCACCGCCGGCGACCCGTGCCCGCCCCGGGCCGAGGGGGCGGCGGTCACCGTCGGCTTCTTCGACGGGGTGCACCGCGGCCACCAGGCCGTCATCGGCACCGCCCGGCGGCTGGCCACGACCGAGGGAGCGGTGACCGCGGCGGTGACCTTCGACCGCCATCCGGCCACGGTGGTGCGCCCGGAGTCGGCGCCACTCCTGCTCACCGACCTCGACCAGCGTCTCGAACGGCTGGCGGAGGCCGGCGTCGAGGTGACGATGGTGGTGCCCTTCGACGAGGTCCGGGCCAAGGAGCCGGCCGAGGAGTTCGTGACCGAGATCCTCGTCGGCTGCCTGGCCGCTCGTGCCGTGGTGGTCGGGGCCGACTTCCACTTCGGGCACCGGCGCAGGGGTGACGTGGCCCTGCTGCGGGCCATGGGCGCCCGGCACGGCTTCGACGTCCACGGCGTCGACCTGGCGAGCGTCGGCGTCAGCGACGCCGAGCCCCCCATCTCGTCGACGGCCATCCGCTGGGCCCTGGCCGCCGGGGACGTGGCCGAAGCGGCCCGGATGCTGGGGCGGCCCCACGAGGTGCGGGGCGTGGTCGAGCGGGGTCACCAGCGGGGTGGGCCGCTGGGCTACCCGACCGCCAACGTGGCCGTGCCCCCGACCATCCAGCTGCCGGCGCCGGGCATCTACGCCGGCTGGTACGTCCGTCCCACGGGCACGGTGCACCCCGCCGCCGTCGCCCTCGGCCGGCGCCCGACCTTCTCGCCCGCCTCAGACCGACTGCTGCTGGAGGCCTACCTGCTCGACTTCGACGGAGACCTCTACGGCGAGACCGGCGCCGTCCGCTTCGTCGAGCGGCTCCGGGCCGAAGAGCGGTTCGACTCGGTCGAGGACCTGGTGGCGCAGATGGCCCGTGACGTCGAGGCCACCCGCGCCGTGCTCCGCCGCTCGGCGTAGCCCCTCAGTGCGAGCCGCTCGGTGGAGCCGGACGCTGCTAGCGTGGATCCGACGTCCGCGACAGCGCGCCAGCGAGGATCATGCCCGAGAAGTCCGCCACCATCAGCGAGTACAGCCTCCACGAGGGCGACACCGGCTCACCCGAGGTCCAGATCGCACTCCTCACGGAGCGCATCAACCACCTCAACGAGCACCTCAAGGAGCACAAGAAGGACCATCACAGCCGTAGAGGGCTGTTGAAGCTCGTCGGCCGGCGCAAGCGCCTCCAGGCGTACCTGCGCAACAACGACGTCGAGCGCTACCGGGCCATCAACGCCCGGCTCGGCCTCCGGCGCTGACGACCTCCGGGCAGCCTTCGGGCTGCTCGTCGTCGTTTTCCGGCGGAGCCGATTTCGTTCCACTCCCGGCGGCGGGAAGTGTCAGCTGCCAGTCGCCGGGCCCTCGTCACCGACGGGAGCCCGACGACTGGGAACTGGCCAGCCGCTGCCATCGACAGAAAGGCACCTATGCCAGAGCCCACCTCCGTCTCCGGTCCCATCACCGGGACCGACAAGACCCTCTCGTTCGAGACCGGCAAGCTCGCCCCGCAGTCCCAGGGCGCCGTGGTCGGCCAGATCGGCGACACCGTGGTGCTGGTCACCGCCAACGCCTCCAAGGGAATCCGTGAGGGCATCGACTTCTTCCCGCTGACCGTCGACATCGAGGAGCGGATGTACGCCGCCGGGAAGATCCCCGGCTCGTTCTTCCGCCGCGAGGGCCGACCCAGCGAGACCGCCATCCTGACCTGCCGCCTGATCGACCGGCCGCTGCGCCCCAGCTTCGCCGAGGGGTACCGCAACGAGACCCAGATCGTGGGCACGGTGCTCGGTGCCGACCTCGAGAACCCCCACGACGTGCTCGCCATCAACGTCGCCTCGGCGGCGCTCATGGTCTCGGGCATCCCCTTCGAGGGCCCGCTCGGCGCCGTGCGCATCGCCTTCGACCGCCAGGGCACGTGGCGGCCCCACCCCACCTACGCCGACGGCGAGGAGAGCACCTTCGAGCTGGTCGTGTGCGGCCGGCGCGCCGGTGACGACATCGCCATCATGATGGTCGAGGGCGGTGGCACCGAAGAGGCGTGCCAGTACTACGACGAGGGCGCGCCCCACGTCACCGAGGACGTCATCGCCGACGGCCTCGAGGCGGCCAAGACCTGGATCCGGGAGTCGATCGAGCTCCAGGAGGAGCTGGTGGCCAAGGCCGGGACGCGTGCGCCCCTGGCCTACGAGCCCCAGCGCGACTACAGCGACGACGTCTACGAGCGAGTGGCCTCGGTGGGCAGCGACCAGCTGGCCCAGGCCCAGACCATCGCCACCAAGGCCGAGCGCAACGCCGCCACCGACGAGGCCACCAAGGCCATCCTCGCCGAGGTGGGGGCCGAGTTCGAGGGCCGGGAGCGTGAGGTCAAGGCCGCCGTGCGGTCCCTGATCAAGGAGCTCATCCGCCAGCGCATCGTCAACGACGGCGTCCGCATCGACGGCCGCGGCCCCACCGAGCTGCGGGCCCTGTCGGCCGAGGTCGGGTTGCTGGCCACCGCCCACGGCTCGAGCCTGTTCCAGCGAGGTGAGACCCAGGTGCTGAACATCCTCACCCTGGGCATGCCCCGGATGGACCAGCTCCTCGACACCATCGGCGTCGAGGAGAAGAAGCGCTACATGCACCACTACAACATGCCGCCCTACGCCAACGGCGAGACCGGCCGGGTGGGCAGCCCCAAGCGTCGCGAGATCGGCCACGGCCTGCTGGCCGAGCGCGCCGTGCTCCCCGTGGTCCCCTCCAAGGAGGAGTGGCCCTACGCCCTGCGCCTGGTCTCCGAGGTGCTGTCGTCCAACGGCTCCACCTCCATGGCCTCGGTGTGCGCCAGCTCGATGTCGCTGATGGACGCCGGCGTGCCCATCGCCGCCCCGGTGGCCGGCATCGCCATGGGCCTGGTGTACGCCGACGGCAAGTACACCACCCTCACCGACATCCTCGGCGCCGAGGACGCCTTCGGCGACATGGACTTCAAGGTCGCCGGCACCTCCGAGTTCGTCACCGCCCTGCAGCTCGACACCAAGATCGAGGGGCTGCCGGCCGACGTGTTGGCCGCCGCCCTGCAACAGGCGCGTGACGCCCGGGTGAAGATCCTCGAGGTCATGAACGCCGCCATCAGCACGCCCCGCTCGGACGTGGCGTCGGGCGCTCCCAAGATCGTCAGCTTCGAGATCCCGATCGACAAGATCGGCGAGGTCATCGGGCCCAAGGGCAAGGTCATCAACACCTTGCAGCAGGAGACCGGCGCCGACATCGGCGTGGACGACGACGGCGTGGTGGGCACCGTGACCATCGGCTCCAAGGACGGCGAGGCGGTCCGTGAGGCCCGCCGGCGCATCGAGCTGATCATGGACCCGCCGGCGGCGGAGGTCGGCGCGGTCTACCAGGGCCGGGTGGTCAACATCACCAAGTTCGGCGCCTTCGTCAACATCCTCCCGGGCCGCGACGGTCTGGTCCACATCTCCAAGCTCGGCGGCGGTCGTCGCATCGACCGGGTGGAGGACGTGGTCAGCCTGGGCGACGCTCTCGAGGTCCGGGTCGACGACATCGACCCGCAGGGCAAGGTCTCGCTGTCGCCCGTCGGTGACGACGCCGACGGTGGCGGCGACGACGGCGGCTCCGGTGGTGGCAACGGGAGCGACCGGGCGCCCTCGGGCAGCGGTGGCGGCGAGCGCCCCCGGTCTCGTGGCGGCGAGCGCGGCGGCGGCGAGCGCGGCCGTGGTGACCGTGGCCGTGGCCGTGGCGAAGGTGGCCG
>JAHWJR010000059.1 GCA_019348335.1 Actinomycetota bacterium | reverse complement strand
TCGCCATGACCACGGTCGTGCCGGTGCGGTTGATGCGATCGAGCAGTCGCATGATGCCCACCGAGGTGGTGGGGTCGAGGTTGCCCGTGGGCTCGTCGGCCAGCAGGATCAGCGGGCGGTTGACGAAGGCCCGGGCGATCGAGACCCGCTGCTGCTCCCCGCCGGAGAGCTCGTGGGGGAGGTTCTTGAACTTCTTGCCCAGACCCACCAGCTCGAGGATGGCGGGCACCTGCGAGTTGATCACGTGCCGGGGCCGGCCGATGACCTCGAGGGCGAAGGCCACGTTCTCGTAGACGGTGCGGCTCGGCAGGAGCTTGAAGTCCTGGAAGATGCACCCGATGTTGCGGCGCAGGAACGGCACCTTCCACGGGCTCAGCTTGGCGATGTCCTTGCCGGCCACCCAGATCTTGCCCCCTTCGGGGTCCTCCTCCTTGAGCAGGAGGCGGATGAACGTCGACTTGCCCGAGCCCGAGGGGCCCACCATGAAGACGAACTCGCCCTTGTTGATGTCGACGTTGACGTCACGGAGGGCGACGACGTCGCTCTTGTACCGCTTGGTGACGTTTTCGAGCTTGATCACCGGGAGAACCTCGCTGGAGCGCGGGTGTCGGTGAAGAGTACCAGCAGCATCACGTTCCGGCGCCACCGCCGGCCCGCTCCCACCGCAGGAAGGCCTCCATCAACGCGTCGAGATCGCCCTCCAGGACCGCCTCCACGCTGCCGGTCTCGTGGCCGGTGCGCAGGTCCTTCACCAGCTGGTAGGGCGCCAGGACGTACGAACGGATCTGGTTGCCCATCGCCGCCTGAGACGACGACCCCGAGATCGCCTCGAGCTCGCGCACCCGCTCCTCGCGCTGGCGATCGGCCAGCTTGGCACTGAGGATCTGGAGCGCCCGGGCCTTGTTCTGGTGCTGGCTGCGCTGGTTCTGGCACGAGGTGGTGATGCCCGTGGGCAGGTGGGTGATCCGCACGGCGGAGTCGGTCACGTTCACGTGCTGGCCCCCCGCCCCCGAGGAGCGGTACGTGTCGATGCGCAGGTCCTTCTCGTCGATCTGCACCTCGCCCGAGGAATCCTCGATGAACGGCGTGACGTCGATGGAGGCGAAGCTGGTCTGGCGACGGGCGGCGGCGTCGAACGGCGAGATGCGCACCAGCCGGTGGACGCCTTGCTCTCCCCGCAGCCACCCGTAGGCGAAGCGCCCCTTGACCAGCAGGGTGGCCGAGAGCAGCCCGGCTTCCTTGCCCTCGGACGCCTCGTCGATCTCGGTGGTGAGGCCGCGGCGCTCGGCCCAGCGCAGGTACATCCGCAGCAGCATCTCGGCCCAGTCCTGAGCGTCGGTACCACCCTCCCCGGCGTGGATCTCACAGATGGCGTCTCGCTCGTCGTGCTCGCCACCGAACAGGGATCGAAGCTCGAGCTCGTCGAGCCGGCGCCCGAGGTCGTCGAGGGCGGCGGCCACCTCGACCTCCACCGACGCGTCACTCTCCTCCCGAGCGAGCTGGTCGAGGGTCACGGCGTCGTCGAGGTCAGCGACCAGCCGGTCGAAGGTCTCGACGTCGCGGCGGATGTACTCCATGTCGGTGGTGACCTTCTGGGCGTACTCGCGGTCGTCCCAGAGGTCGGGACGGCTGGCCTCGACCTCCAGCTCGCGCAGCCGCTCCCGGCCGGCACCGATGTCGAGGTACACCTCGGCCTCGGCGACGCGCTTGGCCAGCACGGCGAGATCCTCAGAGAAGTCGCGCACGAACGATCAGCGGCCGTGGCAGTGCTTGAACTTGCGGCCGCTCCCGCAGAAGCAGGGCTCGTTGCGGCCGACCTTCTCCTCAGCCGACTTCACCAGCGGCTTGTTCTCCTCCGGCTGGCGGGCCTCCGGAGGCGGCGGCTCCCCGGCTGCCGCGGCCTCCGCGGTGGCGGCGGCCCGCAGGCCCTTGGTGCCCTGGGCCGGGTCCTCGGGCGCCGAGTACTCGACGTTGCGCACCTCGTCGGCCGGGGTGGTGTCCTGGCGGACCACCTGGAGGTGCATGACGTACTTGACGAAGTCCTCGGCGATGGAGTCGACCATGGCCGAGAACATGGCGAAGCCCTCACGCTGCCACTCGATCAGCGGGTCCTTCTGGCCCATGGCCCGCAGGTGGATCCCCTCCTGGAGGTAGTCCATCTCGTAGAGGTGCTCGCGCCAGCGGGTGTCGATGACCCGCAGCATCACCTGGCGCTCGATCTCCCGCATGTTGTCGCCGAACTCGGCCTCTCTGGCCTCGTAGTACTCGATGGCCTCGGCCACCACCGCCTCGACGATCTCGTCGACCACCTCGCTGCGGGCCAGGTCGGAGGGGGTGAAGCGGGTCGGGTAGTACTCGTGGAGCTGCGCCACCAGGGCCTCGAGGTCCCATTCCTCGGGCTCGGGCGACAGGCAGGCGGTGCGCACGGTGCCCTCCAGGGCGGTGCGCAGGCTGTCGAGCGCCTCCTCGCGCAGGTCGTGGCCCTCGAGGATCTGGTTGCGGCGCCGGTAGATCACCTTGCGCTGCTCGTTCATGACCTCGTCGTACTTGAGCACGTTCTTGCGGATCTCGGCGTTGCGGGCCTCGACGGTGTTCTGGGCCCGTTCGATGGCCTTGGTGACCATCTTCGCCTCGATGGGCACGTCGTCGGGAAGGGCCCGGCCCATCACCCAGTTCATGGCGCCGGTGGCGAACAGGCGCATGAGGTCGTCCTCGAGGGAGAGGTAGAAGCGGCTCTCGCCGGGGTCGCCCTGGCGCCCGGAGCGGCCTCGCAGCTGGTTGTCGATGCGCCGGCTCTCGTGGCGCTCGGTGCCCAGCACGTAGAGGCCACCCAGCTGGCAGACCTTGTCGCCCTCGGCTCCACACTCGGCCTTGAAACCCTCGAGCAGCCGTTCGTAGCGGGGCCGGCCCTCGTCGGACTCCGGGTCGAGGCCCTCGGCGCGCACCTGGCGCCCGGCCAGGCCCTCCGGGTTGCCGCCGAGGATGATGTCGACACCCCGGCCCGCCATGTTGGTGGCCACGGTGACGGAGTGGAGCCGGCCCGCCTGGGCCACGATCTCGGCCTCGCGGGCGTGCTGCTTGGCATTGAGGATCTCGTGGGGGATCCCCCGCCGGGTCAGGAGCGTGTCGAGCAGCTCGGACTTCTCGACCGACACGGTGCCGACCAGGACCGGCTGGCCCCGCTCGTAGCGTTCGGCCAGGTCGGCGACCACGGCGTCGAACTTGGCCTGCTCGGTCTTGTAGATGAGGTCGGCCAGGTCCGCTCGGATGACCGGCTCGTTGGTGGGGATGGGCACCACGGCCAGGTTGTAGGTGCTGGCGAACTCCGCCGCCTCGGTGACCGCCGTGCCGGTCATGCCGGCCAGCTTGTCGTAGAGCCGGAAGTAGTTCTGGAGGGTGATGGTCGCCAGGGTCTGGTTCTCCTCCTTGATCTTCACCCCCTCCTTGGCCTCCACCGCCTGGTGGAGTCCCTCGGACCAGCGGCGGCCGTCGAGGATGCGACCGGTGAACTCGTCGACGATCTTCACCTCGCCGTCGGCGACGATGTAGTCCTTGTCCCGCTTGTAGAGCTCCTTGGCCTTCAGTGCCACCTGGAGCTGGTGCACCAGGTTCTGGGACAGCTCGTCGTAGAGGTTCTCGACGCCGAGGGCCTTCTCGACCTTCTCGATCCCCTCGTCGAAGGGGGCCACGTGGCGCTTCTCCTCGTCGACGTCGTAGTCGACGTCACGCTGGAGGCCGCGGGCGATGTTGGCGAACTTGTAGTAGAGGTTGGCCGCGTCGGAGACCCGCCCGCTGATGATCAGGGGGGTGCGAGCCTCGTCGATGAGGATGGAGTCGATCTCGTCGACGATGGCGTAGGAGTGGCCCCGCTGGACCTTGGCCGCGGTGGTCATCGCCATGTTGTCGCGGAGGTAGTCGAAGCCGAACTCGTTGTTGATGCCGTAGGTGACGTCACAGGCGTAGTTGCGGCGCTTCTCCTCACTGCCCCGGATCTGGGGGATCACCAGGCCCACCGACATGCCCAGCCGCTGGTAGATGCGCCCCATCCACTCGGCGTGGAAGCGGGCCAGGTAGTCGTTCACGGTGATGACGTGCACGCCCTTGCCGGCCAGGGCGTTGAGGTACACCGGGAGGGTGGAGACGAGGGTCTTGCCCTCGCCGGTCTTCATCTCCGCCACCCAGCCGAAGTGCAGCGCGGCACCGCCCATGAGCTGGACGTCGAAGTGCCGCTGGCCGATCGTGCGCTTGGCCGCTTCGCGGACCACGGCGAACGCCTCGATCAACAGGTCGTCGAGGTCCTCCCCGTTGGCCAACCGCTGGCGGAACTCTCCGGTCTTGGCGGTCAGCCCCTCGTCACCGAGCGCGGCGATCTCCGGCTCGAGTGCGTTGACCTCCGGCACCAGACCGGCGATGGCCTTGAACTTCCGCCCTTCGCCAGCACGGAGGATGCGGTCGAGGACGCCCATCCGTTCAAGTGTAGGGGTCTGGTCCCGGAGCTTCGGGTGGCGGGCTCAGCCCGCTTCGTCGATCAGGCCCACGTCGCCGGCAGCCCGCCAGTACACCACCGCGCAGCGCCCGGTCTGGGCGTTGGAGAAGAAGTAGAAGGAGTGGCCGAGCAGTTCCATCTGCAACACGGCCTCCTCGGGGGTCATGGGCTTCATCATGAACCGCTTCGACTTGACGATGCGGATGCCGTCGTCGTCCTCGGGGAGCTCGAGCTCGTCCTCCGGCGGAAGCAGCGGAAGATCGTCGCCGGGGCCGGGGTCGGCCAGCGCAGCAGCCGGAGGTTCTGCCCGGCGGCGGGGGTGGCTCCGGCTGACGAGCTTGGTCTTCAGCTTGTGCAGCTGGTGCTCGAGCTTGCTGACTGCGGCATCGACGGCGGCGAAGGGATCGGAAGCCGCCACCTTGGCCCGCACGTGGTGCCCGTGTCCGCTCATGGTGACCTCGCACACGTCCTTGTCGGCGATGCGCGGGTTGCGCTCCTCGAAGAAGTGGACCTCGGCCCGTTCCATGCCGTCCAGGTAGCGGTCGAGGCGGCCGATCTTCTCTTCGGCGGCGCCCCGTAAGGCATCGGTGAGATCGACGTTGCGGCTGCTCACGGTGACGTCCACGGACAGTGCTCCTCCCCGGGCGGGCGGTGGATGGCGCTGCGTACGGCTGACCTGGTCTTTGACCCCACACTCGCCTGCCGAGGAGGTGGCACGCCCCGGCGCCGGCGACCACCGTGGTGGCCCGGCAGCGCCGGTGACGGCGTGCTTGGCTCCTTCTCGCACCCGGGCCGAGGACCGGCCCGTCGTACGGCAGGGCTTACCTCTAAGCCGCACCATGCTCGGCGACCACAGGTCGCCTTACGTGGGTCGTTTCGCCTGCGACTGGCATCGACTTGCAACCACAGACCCGTACGCAACAACCGCATCCTAGGAGGCACGGAGCCCGGCCGTCGGCGCCGACGATCGGCGGGGCGTGCGGGCCGCGGCGAGCAGGGTGACCGACGAGGCGCCGGCGCGGCGCAGCGCGAAAGCGGCGGCGGTGGCGGTGGACCCGGTGGTCACGACGTCGTCGACCAGCAGGACCCGCGGCGGCACCGGCCGGCAGGCCCGCAGGACGGGGCCGCAGCGTCGCTCGAGGCGGCCCCGTCCTGTCTGGGGTGGGCCCGGGCCCCGCACGAGCAGGCCGGGGCACGGCCGGCGCAGACGGCGGGCGACGGCCCGGGCGATCAACTCGCTCTGGTCGAAGCCCCGCTGGCGCCGCCTCACCGGCGTGGTGGGTACCCACGTGACCACGTCGATTGCCGCCGGCTCCGGAACGAGCGACGCCATGGCGGCGGCCAGCCCGGGGAGCACGGCCCGGCGGTTGCGGTACTTCAGGCGGGCGACGAGCTCCCTGCCGGCGCCGGCGTAGGCCAGCAACGCCAGGCAGACGTCGACCCCCGCCGGCGGTGCCAGCGCTGGCGCCGGCCGCAGCTCGCCGGCGCAGGGCGGGCACAGCACCCGTCCCTCGGCACCGCACAGCGAGCAGCTCGACCCCAGGAGCACCCCACCGACCCTAGGCACGGTCTGCGACACCCTCGCCATCCCCCGCTTCTGGCGGTGGAAGCGGGTCGGTTCCCGGCCCGGTCTCGCCGCCAGAAGCGTTTGGGGCCGGGCGACGCCACGGCGTAGCCTCGCCGGCCATGAGCACGCCCGAGCCGTCCGTCGCCAACCGCAGCGAAGAGCCGGCGCCGGCAACGTTCCGCCAGGGGGTGGTGGCGGTGGCCGTCCTGGCCGTGATCGCCGCCATCATCATCCTCAACCTGGCCTTCAGCACGGCGAACACGCCCAGCAGCGTGGACGGGCGCACGGCCACGACCTCCCAGCACGTCAACTAGCACAACCTCGTTACCCTCGCCGGGTGGCTCCCCGTGCCGACCTGCGACACCGCCTGACCCGGCTCTTCACCGGCTTGGCCATCATGGGCGTGGGGATCGCCTGCATGGTCCGCAGCGAGCTCGGGCTCGCTCCCTGGGACGTGCTGCACCAGGGGCTCTCCGAGCGGACCGGCGTGCCACTGGGCACGGTGACCATCCTCGTCGGCGTGGCCGTGCTGGCCCTGTGGGTCCCGCTGCGCCAGCGACCCGGCGTGGGCACCGTGGCCAACGCCGTGGTGATCGGAGCGGTGATCAACCTGACCCTCGCCGTCATCCCCGAGGTGGACTGGACCGCCGTGCGCTGGGCGCTCATGCCCGCCGGCGTGGTGGCCCTCAGCCTCGGGTCCGGGCTCTACATCGGCGCCGGGCTGGGGCCCGGGCCCCGCGACGGCCTCATGACCGGCCTCGCCGCCCGCGGCCCGTCGGTGCGCCTCGTGCGCACCGGCATCGAGGCCGGCGCCCTCGCCGCGGGCTGGCTGCTGGGCGGCAGCGTGGGCCTGGGGACCCTCGCCATCGCCCTGTCCATCGGGCCGCTCGTGCAGTTCTTCCTGGAGCGCCTCCGCCTGCCCGCCCCCGCGGCGGTGCCGGCGGCGCCGGTGTGAGCCGGTCCGCCGGCGCCGGCGCCGGCGCTCAGTAGCGGTACTGGTCGGGCTTGTAGGGCCCCTCCCTGGGGATGCCGAGGTAGGCCGCCTGGACGTCGTTCAGCTCGGTCAGCTTGACCCCGAGGTGGCCCAGGTGCAGGCGGGCCACCTCCTCGTCGAGCGACTTGGGCAGCACGTAGACGGCGTTGCCGTAGCTGTCGGTGTTGGCGTACAGCTCCATCTGCGCCATCACCTGGTTGGTGAAGCTGGCCGACATGACGAAGCTGGGGTGCCCGGTGGCGCACCCGAGGTTCAACAGCCGTCCCTCGGCCAGCACGATCACCGAGTGGCCGTCGGGGAAGACCCACTCGTCGACCTGGGGCTTGATCGTCACCCGCTGCACCCCCGGCACCGCCTCCAGCCCGGCCATGTCGATCTCGTTGTCGAAGTGGCCGATGTTGCCCACGATGGCCTGGTGCTTCATGCGGGCCATGTCGGCGGCGGTGATGATGTCGCGGTTGCCGGTGGCGGTCACGAAGATGTCGGCCTTGCCCACCACGTCGTCGAGCGTGGTGACCTCGTAGCCGGCCATGGCCGCCTGCAGGGCACAGATCGGGTCGATCTCGGTGATGATGACCCGGGCACCCTGGCCCTGCAGCGACTGGGCGCAGCCCTTGCCCACGTCGCCGTAGCCGCAGACGACGGCGACCTTGCCGCCGATCATCACGTCGGTGGCCCGGGCGATGCCGTCGATGAGCGAGTGGCGACAGCCGTAGAGGTTGTCGAACTTCGACTTGGTGACCGAGTCGTTGACGTTGATGGCCGGGAACAGCAGGGTTCCCGCCTCCTGCATCTGGTAGAGGCGGTGCACGCCGGTGGTGGTCTCCTCGGACACGCCACGGATGCCGCCGGCCATGCCGGTCCAGCGGCTGCTGTCGGCGTCGAGTGACCGCTGGAGCAGCTGCAGCACCACCGCCATCTCGGTGGAGGGCGCCTCGGCGGGGTCGGGAACGGCGCCGTCCTTCTCGTACTCCACGCCCTTGTGGATCAGCAGGGTGGCGTCACCGCCGTCGTCGAGCAGCAGGTTGGGCCCGCCGCCGTCGGGCCAGGCCAGGGCCTGCTCGGTGCACCACCAGTACTCCTCCAGCGACTCGCCCTTCCAGGCGAACACCGGCACCCCTCGGAGGTCGTCGGCACTCCCCTCCGGGCCGGCGACCACGGCGGCGGCAGCGTGGTCCTGGGTGGAGAAGATGTTGCACGACGCCCACCGCACCTGGGCTCCCAGGGCGACCAGCGTCTCGATGAGCACCGCGGTCTGCACCGTCATGTGCAGCGAGCCGGTGATGCGGGCCCCGGCCAGGGGCTGGTCGGGCCCGTAGCGCCGGCGCAGGGACATGAGCCCCGGCATCTCGTGTTCGGCGAGGGAGATCTCCTTGCGTCCGAACACCGTCAGGCCGAGGTCGGCCACCTTGTAGTCAAGAGAGGTCATGGCCACCAGTGTGCCGCCTGTGGCCGGGGCTGCGTGACGTGCCGGCGAGGCGGAGCGGTGAAGACGCCTCAGCGAGCGCTGGCCGGGCCGGCGGGAGCCACGGCGGCGACGGCCGCCTTGACGTGGTCGAGGGTGGGTACGGGCCCGGGGTCGAGGCCCTCCTGGGCGGCGAGGTGCAGGGCCACGAAGTCGCCCACCAGGACCAGGTCGAGCAGCTGAGCGAGCTGACCCTCGCCCTCGGCCCACACCTCCTCGATCGAGGCGACCACCTCGTCGAGCAGGGCGCTCACCACGTCGAAGCGCCGGGCCACCTGGGGATGCTCGTACTCGTGGCGGAGGTTGACCACGGTGAAGACCTGACGGGTGAGGTCGCCGTGCTGGCCCCACCCGCAGACCTCGTTGTGGCACAGCTCCGGATAGGTGTGCCAGAAGGCCGGTGCCTTGGCGTTCTCGTTGACCTGGTTCTTCCACCGCTGGGCGACGGTGGCGCCCAGGTCACCACCCCCGTAGAACAACGGCACGGTGCGCCCGATGCACTTGGCCAGCCTCGACGCCGGGCTGCGGTCGCCGACCAACACGTCGCGGCGCCGGCGCAGCTGGTCGACGGCGAAGTCGATCCACTGCTGGGCCCCCACGAACAGGCCCATCTCCTCGAGCACGACCAGAGGCGGGATGGCGAGGGCGCCGACGGCGGCCCGGGGCTGGCGGAACTCGTGGGGCACGTCGATCACGGGCACGCCCCAGCTGGCCCCCAACCGGCCCAGCTCCCCGCCCCCCGTCACCACGACCATGCGGGCGCCCTCGACGGCGGCGGCGGACGCCACCTCGACGGTCTCTTCGGTGTCGCCGGAGAACGACACGGCGAAGACCAGCGAGGTCTCGCTCACGAACGCCGGCAGCTCGTAGCCCTTGGAGACCACGACGGGCACGGGCAGGAAGGGGCCGGCGGCGGCGGCGAGGATGTCGCCGGCCATGCCGCTGCCGCCCATGCCCACCACCACGACGTTCTCGATGCGGTCGCGGTCGGGCAGCCCGTGCAGGCCCCGGGCCCGCAAGGCGGCGTCGAAGACCTGCTCGGGGAGATGGGCGGCGGCGTCGAACATGCCCTCGGTGTCGAGCGTCCCGGCGCCCACGTCGCTCACGCCGGCCGCCTCACGCCTCGAAGGTGGGCTTGATGGCGTCGGCCTCGATGCGTCCGAGGATC
>JAHWJR010000244.1 GCA_019348335.1 Actinomycetota bacterium | reverse complement strand
ACGAACTCGGGGTCGTGGCTGACCAGGACCATGGCCCCGCCCCAGCCGGCCAGGGCGGCAGCCACGGCGCTGCGGGACGGAGGGTCGAGGTTGTTGGTGGGCTCGTCGAGCAGCAGCAGGTTGTGGCGCCCGGCGGTGAGCTGGGCCAGGGCCAGCTTGGTCTTCTCGCCACCGGAGAGGGTGCCGGCGTCCTGGAACGCCATCTCCCCGGCGAGGCCGAACATGCCGAGCAGGGCCCGGATCTCGCCGACCGGGAGATCGGCCTGCTCCTGGACGTGGGTCAGCAGGTCGCGCCCGGCCACGATGCCCTCGTGCTCCTGGGCGTAGTAGCCGGCCGACACCGAGTGGCCCAGGTGCATCGTGCCGGCGTCGGGGGTCGTCTGGCCGGCCAGGAGCCGGAGCAGGGTGGTCTTGCCCGCCCCGTTGAGCCCCAGCACCAGCAACCGCTCTCCCCGGCCCAGGTCGAACGACACGTCCTCGAACACCGGCGGCCCGCCGTAGCCCTTGGCCAGTCCCTCCACGTCGAGCACCACCCGCCCGGCCCGGGGCGGCTCCGGCAGGCGCACGGCCATGCTCCGCTCCCGCTTGGGCCCCTCGACGGCCGAGTCCCGCAGCCGCGACACGCGACGGTCGATCGACTTGGCGGTGCGGGCCCGGCGCTCGGTCTGGCCCCGCATGGAGTCGGCCATGCTCGACAGCCGGCGGATCTCCCCCGCCTGGGCGGCGGCCAGCTTGGCCTGGCGGGCCTCGTCGGCCTCGCGGGCCCGGCGGTACTGCGAGTAGGTGCCCTTGTACTCGACGATGCGGCCCTCGTCGAGGTGCAGGACCCTGGTGATGGCCTCGTCGAGCAGCTTCAGGTCGTGGCTGACCACCAGCAGTGCTCCCCGGTACGACCGCAGGAAGCCCATCAGCCACACCTTGGCGTCGGTGTCGAGGTGGTTGGTGGGCTCGTCGAGCAACAGCAGGTCGCTGCCGGCGAAGAGGATGCGGGCCAGCTCCACCCGCCGGCGCTCGCCGCCGGAGAGCACGGCGAGGGGCAGCTCCAAGCGGTCGTCGGGCAGGCCCAGGCCGGCGGCGATGCGGCGGACCTCGGAATCGGCGGCGTAGCCACCGGCCAGCTCGAAGGCTTCGACGGCCGAGGCGTGACGGGCCACGTTGCGCTCGGAGGGGTCCTCCTCCAGGCTCAGCCGGCGCTTCTCGACCCGCGTGGTCAGCTCGTCGAGGCCCCGGCCCGAGAGCACGTGGTCGAGGGCGGTGGTCGTGGCTCCCCTGGCCGCCGCCGTGGTGCGGGGGTCCTGCGACAGGTAGCCGAGGTCGCCCCGGCGGGCCACGTCGCCGCCGGCGGGAGGGGTGTGCCCGGCCAGGACGGCGAGCATGCTGGTCTTGCCCGCCCCGTTGCGCCCCACCAGGCCGACCTTGTCGCCGGGGTGCACGGTGAACGACGCCTCGACCAACGTGAGGCGCCCACCGACCTCGACGGAGAGGTTCCGGACCTGGAGCACCTGCCAAGAGTGCCACCGAACCCGACGGTTCGCGCCGAGATGGTCGCGACGGTTCTCGGGCCAGCGGTCAGCGGCGCAGGGCGGTGAGCGCCTCCTCGACGGTGAAGGCACCCTCGTAGAGCGCCCGGCCCACGATGGCGCCGGCGAGCCGCCGCCCCCCGACGTCGACGGCGGCCAGGGCCCGCAGGTCGTCGAGCGTGCCCACGCCGCCGCTGGCCACCACGTCCACCGAGGTGACGGCCACCACCTCGGCCAACCCGTCGACGTCGGGCCCCGACAGGGTCCCGTCCCGCCCGATCTCGGTGACCACCAGCGCCGCCACGCCGGCGTCCTCGAAGCGGCGCACGGCGTCGAGCAGCGGCACCCCGGCGCCCTCGGCCCAGCCCCGCACCGCCACCTCACCGGCGCGGGCGTCGAGGCCCACGGCGACGGCCCCGGGGTGTCGGGCAGCGAGCCGGCGCACCAGGGCGGGCTCCTCCATGGCGGCGGTGCCGAGCACGACCCGGGCCACCCCGGCCGACAGCAGCGCGTCGGCAGCCTCCTCGTTCCGCACACCCCCGCCGGCCTGGACCCGAGCGGTCACCGCCGCCGCCACCGCGGCGATCCGGTCGCGGTTGCCGGCCTCGCCGGTGCGGGCGGCGTCGAGGTCGACCATGTGGACCCAGCCGGCGCCGGCCGCCTCGAACCCGCGGGCCACGGCGACGGGGTCGTCGCCGTAGATCGTCTCGGCGTCGAAGTCGCCCTGGCGCAGGCGCACGCAGTGGCCGCCGCGCAGGTCGATGGCCGGGTACAGCTCCACGGCGTCGCTCCCGGTCCCGGCTCAGGCAGCCAGCGAGGCCACGAAGTTGCGCAGCATGGCCAGTCCGGCGGCCGCCGACTTCTCGGGGTGGAACTGCGTGGCCCACAGCCGGTCGCGCTCCACCGCCGCGGCCACCGAGCCGCCGTAGTCGCACGTCGCCACCACGTGGTCGCCGGCCTCGGCGGCGAAGGAGTGCACGAAGTAGGCCCACACCGGGCGGGCGAGGCCGGCGACCAGCGCCGGCTCCCCCACCAGGTCGAGCCGGTTCCACTGCATCTGGGGCCGCTTCACGCCGTCGGGGAGCCGGCGGACGGTGCCGGGGAGCACGCCGAGGCCGGGCACGCCCGGGCTCTCCTCGGAGCCCTCGTACAGCAGCTGCATCCCCACGCAGATGGCGAGGAAGGGAACCCCGCCGGCCACGGCGTCGAGCGCCACCCGGTCGAGGCGGGCCTGGCGCAGCGCCTCCATGCACCGGCCGAAGGCCCCGACGCCGGGCAGCACCACGCCGGCGGCGTCGGCCACCAGCGCCGGGTCGGCGGTCAGGCGGGCGTCGGCGCCCACCCGCACCAGCGCCTTCTGCGCCGACCGCAGGTTGCCGATGCCGTAGTCGAGCACCGCCACCAGGG
>JAHWJR010000058.1 GCA_019348335.1 Actinomycetota bacterium | reverse complement strand
GGCGTGATCGGCATCGGGACCGACCTGGTGGAGATCGAGCGGTTCCGCCTCGCCCTCCGGCGCACGCCCCGCCTCGCCGAACGTCTCTTCAGCGATGCCGAGCGGGCCTATGCCGCCCGACGCCGGGACCCGACCGAGCGCCTGGCCGCCCGCTTCGCCGCCAAGGAGGCGGTCATGAAGGCCATGGGGGTGGGTCTGTGGCGGTTCCCGCTCCGCGACATCGAGGTGGTGCGGGCGGCCTCGGGGGCGCCGTCGGTGCGCCTGCACGGAGGTGCGGCGGCGCTGGCGGCCGAACGGGGGGTCAGCGAATGGCGGTTGACCCTCACCCACACGTCGGCGATGGCCCAGGCCATCGCCGTCGCTCTCTGAAGCCCGGTACCGGGCTCAGCTGCCGCCCAGGAGGGGCAGGCGGGGCGTCTCGACGACCAGTCCGAGCAGCTGGTCGAGCAGGCCTCCACCGCCGGTCGCACCGCCCCCGGCGAGCGCCGCCGCCCGGTCGCGCAGCTCGGGCAACCGCTGGTGGACCCCGTCGCCGGGACACCCGGTGGAGGTGACGTCGCGGTGTCCCACGAACGCGCCGGGGGCTCGGGGGTCGACGCCGCGGGGCCCGAGCTTCCAGGCCACGAGCACCGCCACCGCGTTGAGGGCGGCGTCGGTGGGACCGGTGTGCCCGTCGTAGGTGCCGAGCACGGCGATGCCGAGGCTGCCGGTGTTGTGGCCTCGGGCGTGGGAGCCGACCACGCCACGGCCGCCGCCGTCCTCACCGTCGTGGACCTGGCCGGGGCCGTAGGAGCGGGCCCACCGGCCCTCGTAGATCCGCCCGGCCCCGTCGACCAGGAAGTTGTAGGCGATGTCGGACCACCGGCGGTTCACGACGTGGTAGTGGTAGATGGCCCGCACCCGGCCTGCCGGGTCAGGCTCGTTGGTGGCGGTGACCGTGTGGTGGACGATGGCGCGGCGGATGGGCGCGAAGTCGGGACCGTGGCCCCTCAGCGCCTCGTCGGCGCCCCACTGGGCCCGGGTGATGATCGGGGGAGGAGCGCCGCCGACCGCCAATGGGCCCACGACACCGGCCAACGGCGCCACCGCCAAGGCGCCGGCACCTGCCAGACCCTGCCGGAGCACCTGCCGGCGCGACACTGCCTGAGATCCGTCCCGGTCCGCCATCGGCGAGAGGCTAACCCGCCGTCGTGGTGGCAGGGCCGCGAGAATGCAGATGGTGATCCCCGTCGTGACGCCCGAGGAGATGGCCGCGGTCGACGCCGCCGCTCCGGAGCCCGTCGAGGTCCTGGTGGGGCGCGCCGGCGGGGTGGTCGCCCGGGCCGCGGTGCAGCTGCTGGGCGGCGCCTACGGACGTCGGGTCGTGGTGGTGGCGGGCAAGGGCAACAACGGTGCCGACGGGCGGGAGGCCGCCCGGCGGCTGCACCGGGCCGGCGTACGGGTCACCGTCCTCGACGCCGCCGCCGGCCACACCGAGGTCCCCCCGTGCGACCTGGTGATCGACGCCGCCTACGGCACCGGCTTCCGCGGCCGGTGGCACCCGCCCCACCCGCGGGGGGCGCCCGTGCTCGCCGTCGACATCCCGAGCGGGGTCGACGGGCGCACCGGGGAGGCGTCCCCGGAGGTCCTCGCCGCCGTGCGCACCGTCACCTTCGCCGCCCTCAAGCCGGGCCTGCTGCTGGGCCGGGGGCCTGACCTGGCTGGCGAGGTGGTGGTGGCCGACATCGGGCTCGACGTCGGGAGGGCGAAGGCCGGGCTGGTCACTGACGGCGACGTCGGCGGCTGGCTGCCGTCGCGCCCCCGCGAGGCCCACAAGTGGAGGTCGGCGGTGTGGGTGGTGGCCGGCAGCCCGGGGATGAGCGGCGCCGCCACCCTCGCCGCCCGCGGCGCCCTGCGGGCCGGCGCCGGCTACGTGCGCCTCAGCACTCCCGGTGCCCCGCCCGGTGACGTGGCCCCGCTCGAGGCGGTGGGCCGGCCGCTGCCGGCGGCGGGGTGGGCCGAGGACGTGCTGGCCGACGCCGGCCGGTTCCGCGCCGTGGTGGTGGGGCCCGGGCTCGGTCGGGGCGAGGAGGTGGCCGGCGAGGTGCGCCGGCTGGTCCGGGGTTGCACGGTGCCGGTGGTGGTCGACGGCGACGGGCTGGCCGCTCTCGACGAAGCGGAGCGCGCCGCGCTTCCGCCGTCCACCGTGCTCACGCCCCACGACGGGGAGTACCGGCGCCTCTGCGGCCACCCGCCGCAGCCGGACCGCTTGGGCGCCGCCCGGGAGTTGGCGACGGCCACGGGGGGGGTGGTGCTGTTGAAGGGTTCGACGACCGTGGTGGCCGGGCCCGAGGGACCGGCGCTGCTCGTCACCACCGGCGATGCCCGCCTGGCCACCGCCGGCACCGGTGACGTGCTCTCGGGGGTCTTGGGCGCCTTGCTCGCCGCCGGCCTCGACCCGCCGGTGGCCGCCGCCGCCGCCGCTCACGTCCACGGCCGAGCCGCCGCTCTAGGCTGGCCCCGGGGCCTCGTCGCGGGCGACCTGCCGGAGCTCCTCCCCGCCGTGCTCGAACAACTGGGAGGCTGAATGCCCCGGTCCATGCTCGTTCGCCAGGTCATGACCACCGACGTGTTGACGTTCTCACCCGACGAGAAGGTGCAGGACGCCACTCGCCGCCTCATCGAGCGGGGGATCGACGGCGGGCCGGTGGTCGACGACGAGGGCCGGCTGGTGGGGATGCTCAGCAGCGGCGACCTCTTGGTGCAGGAGACCAAGCTCCACTACCCCACGGTGATCTCGCTGTTCGGCGCCTACCTCGAGCTCCCGTCCTCGCACCGTCGCTTCGAGGAAGACCTGCGCCGGGCGGTGGGCGCCACGGTGGGCGACGTGATGCACGACGAGCCGGTGTCGTGCGCCGAGGACGACACCCTCGAGCGCGCCGCCACCCTCATGCACGACTCCGAGGTCAGCCGGCTCCCCGTGGTGAGCGACGGCAAGGTGGTGGGCATCGTCGCCCGGGGTGACATCCTCCGTGCCGTCATGGGCGCCGGCCCGTGAGGCTCCTGAGGGGCCGGTCCTCAGCCGGCGAGTGCTGAACCGCCGCCCGGCCTGGGCGGAGATCGATCTCGACGCCGTCGCCGCCAACGTGCGGGCCCTGGTGGCGACCGCCGCCCCGGCCGCCGTGTGCGCCGTGGTCAAGGCCGACGGCTACGGCCATGGTGCGGTCCCGGTGGCCGAGGCGGCCCTGGCCGCCGGCGCCTCCTGGCTGGGCGTGGCCATGAGCGCCGAGGCCGTGCCGCTGCGGGCCGCCGGCATCGACGCCCCTGTCCTCCTGCTGTCCGAGCCCGCCCCGGCCGAGCTCGACGAGGTGGTGGCCCTGGGGCTGCACCCCACCGTCTACACCCGCCAGGGGATCGACGGCGTGGCCGAGGCCGCGGCCCGGGCCGGCGCCCCCCCGGTCGGTGTCCACCTCAAGATCGACACCGGGATGCACCGGGTCGGGGCCGAGCCGGCGGCGGCGCCGGCCCTGGCCGCCGCCGTCCTCGGGCGCCCGGAGCTGGTGCTCGAGGGGGTGTGGACCCACTGCGCCGTGGCCGACGAGCCGGAGAACCCGTTCACCCTCCGCCAGGCCGAGCGCTTCGAGGCCGTGCTCGCCGAGCTGCGCTCGGCCGGCGTCCAGCCGGCGCTGATCCACGCCGCCAACTCCGCCGCCACCCTCGATCACCCCCGCCTGCGCCACGACCTGGTCCGCTGCGGCATCACCGTCTACGGGCTGGACCCCAGCCCCGCCCTGCACGGCCGCATCGAGCTGCGTCCCGCGCTCTCGCTGCGGGCCCGTGTCTCCCTGGTCAAGGTGGTGCCCGCCGGCGAGGGCGTTTCCTACGGGCTGCGCTACCGGAGCACGACCGATTCGGTCGTGGCCACCGTGCCCCTCGGCTACGCCGACGGGGTTCCCCGGCGGCTCTCGGCGGTGGGCGGTGAGGCCCTGGTGGGCGGCCGGCGGCGCCCCCTGGCGGGGACCGTCACCATGGACCACCTCATGGTCGACTGCGGACCGGCGGGCGACGCCGGCGCCGAGGCGGTCCGCCGGGGCGACGAGGTGGTGCTCCTCGGCGAGCAGGGCGGCGAGCGCATCGGCGCCGAGGAGTGGGCCGCCCGCCTCGACACCATCGCCTACGAGGTGGTGTGTGCCATCTCCTGGCGCGTGCCGCGCCGGTACCGGCGGTCGGCGGGGACGGGCGCACGGCATGGGTAGCATCGTGCCCGTGGCGGACCTCGACGCCATTGCCATCGACGCCAGCACCTGCACCCGCTGCACCTTGTCCGGCAGCCGCACGCAGGTCGTGTTCGGGATGGGCGATCCTGCCGCCGACCTGCTCTTCGTCGGCGAAGGGCCGGGCGCCGACGAGGACGCCGCCGGCCTGCCCTTCGTCGGCCGCTCCGGCAAGCTCCTCGACCGCCTGATCGGCGAGGAGATGGGCCGGACCCGGGCAGACTGCTACATCGCCAACGTCGTGAAGTGCCGCCCTCCCGACAACCGCAACCCCCGCCCCGACGAGATGGCCGCCTGCCGGCCGTGGCTCGAGTTGCAGCTCGACCACGTCGACCCGCGGGTGGTGGTCACGCTCGGCAACGTGGCCACCCGGGCGTTGCTGGGCAGCACCGAGGGCATCACCCGGTTGCGGGGCCGGACCTACCCCTGGCGGGGCAGCGTCCTGGTGCCCACCTACCATCCCGCCGCCGTCCTGCGGGGCAATCCCGAGGCCATGGCCGGCATGCGGGCCGACCTGGTGCGGGCCGCCCTCGCCCTGTCCGGCGCCCAACCGGAGCCGACCGGATGACGCTGGCCGCCGAGACCATCGGGGTCGACCAGACCCGGGCCCTGGCCGCATCCGTGGCCGAGGTGGCCCGCTCCGGCGACGTCGTGTTGCTGGTGGGCGAGCTGGGCGCCGGCAAGACCGCCTTCGCCCAGGGGTTCGCCGCCGGCCTCGGGGTCACCGAGCCGGTCACCAGCCCCACCTTCACCCTGGTGCGCACCTACACCGGCCGCCTCCGGCTCCACCACGTCGACGTCTACCGGCTGGAGAACCTCCAGGAGGCGCTCGACCTGGGCCTGGCCGAGATGGTGGACGAGGACGCCGTCACCCTGGTCGAGTGGGGCGACGCGGTGGCACCGACGCTGCCCCCCGACTTCCTCGAGGTGAGCCTGGCCTACGGCGCCGACGACGATCGGCGCACAGTGGCCCTGCGGGTCGTGGGCCGGCGCTGGTCGGCGAGGGCGGAGATCCTGGCCAAGGCGCTGTCCGAGTGGGCGGTGGCCTGAGCCGTGCTGATCCTCGGCATCGAGACGGCCACGCCGCAGGTGGGGTGCGCTTTGGGGGCCCACGAGGGCGTGCTCGCCTCCTTCCACGCCGCCAAGGGCCGACGCCACGCCGAGACGCTCGCCCCGGCCATCGAGTTCATCTGCCGCCAGGCCCGCGTCGACCTCGACGACGTCGGCGCCGTGGCCGCCGACGTCGGCCCGGGCCTGTTCACCGGGCTGCGGGTGGGGGTGGTCACCGCCAAGGCGCTGGCCATGGCCCTGCGGGTCCCCGTCATCGGCATCTCCAGCCTCGACCTGCTGGCGTTCCCCGTGCGCTGGACCCACCGCCGCATCGTCTCGGTCGTCGACGCCCGCCGGGGCGAGGTCTTCTACGGGTTCTACCGTCACGTGCCCGGTGGCGTGCAGCGGGTGTCCGAGCACCGGGTGGCCAGCCCCGAGGAGCTGTGCTCGGAGATCCTGGCCTCGGGCGAGGACTGCCTGGCGGTGGGCGACGGTGCCCTGCGCTACGCCGACCGACTCGCCGAGCTGATCCAGGTCGAGGTGGCCGAGGCGGGGCTGGCCTACCCGTCGGCCGGCTCGCTGGTCCAGCTGGCCCACGCCCGGGCCCTGCGGGAGGACTTCGTCAACTCGTGGGAGCTGGCGCCGGTGTACCTGCGCAAGGCCGACGCCGAGATCAACTGGCACGACCGCATCCGGGTGCGGCCCGGTGCCGACCCGGAGCCGTGAGCATGATCGCCCCCCACGTCCGACCCGATCCCCAGCCGGCCGTCGACATCGTCCCCATGCGCCGGCGCCATCTCCGTGGGGTGATGCGCATCGAGACGCTGGTCTGCCCCCGGCCGTGGAGCACGGGGTTGTTCCTGGCCGAGATCGGCAGCCGGCCCGATCGCCACTACGTGGTGGCCCGGTCCGGTGGTGCGGTGATCGGCTACGCCGGGTTGATGGAGGCGGCCGGCGAGGGCCATGTGACCACCATCGCCGTCGCCCCGGACTGGCAACGCCGCAAGATCGGGACGCGGCTGCTGCTGGCGCTGGCCGGTTGGGCCGGCGAGCACCGGTGCAGCGCGCTCACCCTGGAGGTGCGAATGGGCAACGCCGGCGCTCAGGCGCTCTACCGTCGGTTCGGGTTCGTCCCCGCCGGCGTCCGTCGCAACTACTACGTCGAGACCAAAGAGGATGCCTTGGTGATGTGGGCCCATGACATCGATGCTCCCGGCTACGTCCGGCGCCTGGAGACCATCGCCGCCGGGCTGGCGACCAGTCCCGCCCTCGGGGACCGACCGTGACGACGACATCCTCCACGGCGGTGCTGGCCATCGAGACGAGCTGTGACGAGACGGCGGCGGCGGTGGTCGTCGACGGCACCGACGTGCTCTCGTCGGTGGTCTCCAGCCAGGTCGACCTGCACGCCCGATTCGGCGGGGTGGTGCCCGAGATCGCCAGCCGGGCCCACGTCGAGCTGCTCCCGCCGGTGGTCGCCGAGGCGCTGGTGGAGTCGGGGCTCGACGGTGGCGACATCGACGCCGTGGCCGCCACCGTGGGCCCCGGCCTGATCGGGTCCCTGCTGGTGGGTGTGGCCGCGGCCAAGGCGTTGGCGCTGGTCTGGGGCGTGCCCTTCGTGGGGGTGAACCACATGGAGGCCCATCTCTACGCCGCCTTCCTCGAGGAGCCGACGCTGGAGCCGCCGCTGGTGGCCCTGCTGGTCTCCGGGGGCCACACCATGCTGGTGGCCATGGAGGACCACGGCGCCTACCAGGTCCTGGGCTCCACCATCGACGACGCCGCCGGTGAGGCCTTCGACAAGGTCGCCCGCTTCCTCGGGCTCGGCTACCCCGGCGGCCCGGCCGTCGACCGCGAGGCCGGCGCCGGCGATCCGCACGCCATCGACTTCCCCCGGGCCCTGGTCGACCAGGGCTTCGACTTCAGCTTCTCGGGACTGAAGACCGCCGTGGTCAACTACGTGCGCCGCCATCCCGACGTGTCCACCCCCGACGTGTGCGCCAGCTTCCAGGAGGCGGTGGTCGACGTGCTGGTGACCAAGGCCCGCCGGGCGGCGGCGACCACCGGAGCCCGCAACCTGTGCCTGGGCGGCGGGGTGGCGGCCAACTCGCTGCTGCGCACCCGCTTCGTCGAGGGGTGCGAGCAGGACGGGTTGCATCCCTTCGTGCCGTCGCGGTCGATGTGCACCGACAACGCCGCCATGGTGGCGGCCGCAGGCTGGTGGCGGTGGCGCTCGGACGGCCCCACGCCGCTCGACGCCGGCGCCGATCCCAACCTCCGCCTGCCCCAGGGAGAGGCCGCCAACGGGTGAGAGTTGTCGCATCCCTGGCGCTGACCTATCGTTAGCACTCGATCCCTTAGAGTGCTAACAGTCCCTACGGAGGCGCACACATGAAGCTCCAGCCCCTCGACGACCGCATTGTGGTGCGGCCCGGTGAGTCCGAGGAGACCACAGCCAGCGGGCTCGTGATCCCCGACACCGCCAAGGAGAAGCCCCAGCAGGGCGAGGCCCTGGCCGTCGGCCCGGGGCGACGCTCCGAGGTCACCGGTGAGGTCATCCCCCTCGGCATCAGCACGGGCGACACCGTCGTCTACAGCAAGTACGGGGGCACCGAGATCACCATCGACGGCGAAGACCTCCTGATCCTGTCCAGCCGCGACATCCTCGCCATCGTCCAGAAGTAGGGGGGCCGCACATGCCCAAGATCCTCAAGTTCAACGAAAACGCCCGACGCAGCCTCGAGGCCGGGGTCGACAAGCTGGCCAACGCCGTGAAGGTGACGCTGGGGCCCAAGGGTCGCAACGTCGTCCTCGAGAAGAAGTTCGGCGCACCGACCATCACCAACGACGGCGTCTCCATCGCCAAGGAGATCGAGGTCGAGGACCCCTTCGAGAACATGGGCGTCCAGTTGGTGAAGGAAGTCGCCACCAAGACCAACGACATCGCCGGCGATGGCACCACCACCGCCACGGTCCTGGCCCAGTCCATGGTCCATGAGGGCCTGCGCAACGTGGCCGCCGGGGCCAACCCCATGGCGCTCAAGCGGGGCATCGACCTCGCCGTCACCGCGGCGCTCGGTTCCATCCAGGAGCAGGCCAAGGACATCGACGACAAGTCGGAGATCGCCCAGGTGGCCTCCATCTCCGCCGCCGACAGCTCGGTGGGCGAGGTCATCGCCGAGGCCATCGACAAGGTGGGCAAGGACGGCGTGGTCACCGTCGAGGAGTCGAACACCTTCGGCATGGAGCTCGACTTCACCGAGGGCATGCAGTTCGAGAAGGGCTACCTGTCGCCCTACTTCGTCACCGACCAGGAGCGCCAGGAAGCGGTCCTCGAGGACGCCTACCTCCTGCTGGTCAACGGCAAGGTGAGCGCGGTCCACGACCTGGTCCCGGTGCTCGAGAAGGTCATGCAGGCGACCAAGCCGCTGCTCATCGTGGCCGAGGACATCGAGGGCGAGGCCCTCGCCACCCTGGTCGTCAACAAGATCCGGGGCACGTTCACCTCCGTGGCAGTGAAGGCTCCCGGGTTCGGCGAGCGCCGCCGGTCCACCCTGCAGGACATCGCCATCCTCACCGGCGGGCAGGTCATCTCCGAGGAGGTCGGCCTCAAGCTGGAGAACGCCACGCTCGACCTGCTCGGCACCGCCCGCAAGGTGGTGGTGACCAAGGACTCCACCACCATCGTCGACGGCGGCGGCAGCGACGCCGACGTGAAGGGCCGCATCACCCAGCTCCGCAAGGAGATCGAGGACACCGAGTCCGACTACGACCGCGAGAAGCTCCAGGAGCGCCTGGCCAAGCTGGCCGGGGGCGTGGCCGTGGTCAAGGTCGGCGCCGCCACCGAGGTGGAGCTCAAGGAGAAGAAGCACCGCATCGAGGACGCCCTGTCCGCGACCCGCGCCGCCATCGAGGAGGGCATCGTGCCCGGTGGCGGCACGGCGCTGGTCCGGGCCCGCAGCGCGGTCGCCGCCCTCGACCTCGAGGGTGACGAGGCCACCGGCGCCACCATTGTGTACAAGGCGCTGGTCGCCCCGGCCCACTGGATCGCCTTCAACGCCGGCCTCGAGGGCGCGGTCGTCGTGCAGCAGATCGAGCGGGAGACCGGTTCCACCGGCCTCAACGCCCTCACCGGCGAGTTCGAGGACCTGATCAAGGCCGGCGTCATCGACCCGGCCAAGGTCACCCGGGCGGCGCTGCAGAACGCCGCCTCGATCGCCGCACTGCTGCTCACCACCGAGGCGCTCATCACCGACAAGCCCGAGGACGAGTCGGCTGCACCGGCGGCTCCCCACGGCGGCGGCATGGGCGGCATGGGCGGCATGGGCGGCATGGGCGGCATGGGCGGCGGCATGGGAGGCATGGGCTTCTAAGGCCTCCTCCGGGTGTGGCGGGTCCTGTCACCGAGCGGGACCCCTCCCACCCCTCGCTGGCGCTCGGGGCG
>JAHWJR010000243.1 GCA_019348335.1 Actinomycetota bacterium | reverse complement strand
CGGGCGGCGGTGACCGACCTCGGCCTCGAGCTGCGCAACCGGGCGGCGGTGACCGACGTCGGACACGAGCTGCGCAACCGGGCGGTGGCCGACGTTGGCCACGACGGCGGCTGAGCTCCGGGCGGGCACCGACCTGGCCCGCCTCCACCTGGTCACGCCGGCGGGCGACCCCGGCTTGGTGGTGGCCGCCGTCGAGGAGGCGTTGCAGGCAGGTGCCCCGCTGATCCAGCTCCGGGTCAAGGGTGGAAGTGACCGGGCGCGGTGGTCGCTGGCCGAGGTGGTGTCCGAGCGCTGCCGCTGGGCCGGCGCCCGCCTGGTGCTCAACGACCGGGCCGACCTGGCCCGAGCGGTGGGCGCCGACGGCGTCCACGTGGGCGACGACGATCTGCCGGTGGCGGCCGTGCGCCTGGTGCTGGGGCCGTCCGCCGTGGTCGGGGCCACCTGCCGCGACGCGGAGGCCGCTCGGCGGGCCGAGGCTGAGGGCGCCACCTATCTCGGTGTGGGCCCGGCCTACGCCACCTCCACCAAGGAGGGCCTGCCCGACCCGTTGGGGCCCTCGGGCGTCGGGCGGGTGGCGGCGGCGGTGGCCATTCCCGTCATCGCCGTGGGCGGGGTCACCGCGGAGCGGGTGCCGGAGCTGCTCGACGCCGGGTGCCACGGTGTGGCCGTGTCGGCCGCCGTGTTCGCCGCACCCGACACCCGGGTGGCGACCGAGGAGCTGATGGCCACCCTCGACGGCTGGAGCCAGCGGTGAGGGTGGTGGTGGTCGGTGGGGGCGTCATCGGGCTGAGCATCGCCTGGCGGGCGGCGAGCCGGGGGATGAGCGTCACCGTCGTCGACCCGGCGCCCGGGAGCGGCGCGTCGGCGGTGGCGGCCGGGATGCTCGCTCCGGTCACCGAGGTCCACTACGGCGAGGAGGCGCTGCTCGAGCTCAACCTCGAGTCGAGCCGGCGCTACCCCCGCTTCGTCGCCGAGCTCGAGGAGCTGACCGGCGCCGAGACCGGGTACCGGTCGTGCGGCACGGTGACCGTCGCTCGCGACGCCGACGACCTGGCCGCCCTCGACGAGCTGGTCGCCTACCAGCGCGGTCTCGGCCTCGACGTCGAGCGCCTGCGGAGCCGGGAGCTGCGCCGACTCGAGCCCGGGTTGGCGCCCACCGTGCGGGGAGGAGCGCTGGTGGCGGGCGACCACCAGGTCGACCCTCGCCGGCTGGTCGCCGCCCTGCTGGAGGCGTGCCGGCGCGCTGCGGTGCGGTTCCTCCCCGAACGGGTCGAGGCCGTCGAGGCCCCGGCGGTGATCCTCGAGAGCGGGGGCACGGAGACGGGGGACGTCGTGGTCCTCGCCGCCGGGTGCTGGTCGGGCCAGGTGGCGGGAGCAGCCGCCGCCTTCGGGCGCTCGGTGCGCCCGGTCAAGGGCCAGATCGTGCGCCTGCGCCGCGGGGCCGGCCCGCTCCCGATCGAGCGCAACGTGCGCGGCGTCGACGCCTACCTGGTGCCGCGGGCGGGCGGTGAGCTGGTGATCGGGGCCACCGTCGAGGAGCGGGGGTTCGACACCGAGGTCACCGGGGGAGCGGTGCACGACCTGCTCCGGGCCGCCCTGGAGCTGGTCCCCGACGTGGCCGAGCTCACCCTCGTCGAGGCGGCGGCGGGCCTGCGGCCGGGCACGCCCGACAACGCCCCGGTCGTCGGGCCCACCGCCGTGGACGGGCTGGTGGCCGCCACCGGTCACTACCGCAACGGCATCCTGCTGGCGCCGGTCACCGCCGACGCCGTGGTGGAGCTGCTGGCGACGGGGGAGGTCCCAGCGGGCATGGCGCCGTTCTCCCCGCGGCGCTTCGACAAGGTGCTGTCCCGGTGAAGGTGACGGTCAACGGCGAGGACCGCAGCGTGGCCGAGGACTGCAGCGTGGACGACCTCGCCGGCAGCATGGGGGTGGGGCCGAGCGGGGTGGCGGTGGCGGTCAACGGTGAGGTCGTGCCCCGCAGCTCCTGGCCGGCGACGCCGCTGCACGACGGCGACCGGGTGGAGCTGCTGGGCGCCATGCAGGGAGGATGACGATGAGCGACATCGACGAACCGCTGGTGATCGGCGGCGAGAAGTTCGGCTCCCGGCTGATCCTCGGGACGGGCGGTGCGGCGAGCCTCGACGTGCTCGACGCCGCCCTGGAGGCGGCCGGGGCGGAGATGGCCACGGTGGCGTTGCGCCGCGTCGATCCCGCAGCGTCGGGCTCGGTGCTCGACGTCCTGGCCCGCCGGGGCGTCAAGCTGCTGCCCAACACCGCCGGCTGCTTCACCGCCCGCGACGCCGTGCTCACCGCCAAGCTGGCCCGGGAGGCGTTCGAGACCGACTGGGTGAAGCTCGAGGTCATCGGGGACGACCGCACCCTGCTCCCCGACGCCGTGGAGCTGCTCGACGCCGCCGAGCAGCTGGTCGACGACGGGTTCATCGTCCTGCCCTACACCAACGACGATCCCGTGCTGGCTCGCCGGCTGGAGGGCCTGGGCTGCGCCGCGGTGATGCCCCTCGGATCGCCCATCGGGAGCGGCTCCGGCATCCGCAACCCGTACAACCTGGCCATCATCCGCGAGCAGGTGTCCGTGCCGATGATCCTCGACGCCGGCATCGGCACCGCCTCGGACGCCGCCATGGCCATGGAGCTGGGGTGTGACGCCGTGCTGCTGGCCACCTCGGTCACCCGGGCTCGTGAGCCGGTGCTGATGGCCGAGGCCATGCGCAGGGGAGTGGAGGCGGGATGGTTGGCCCGCCGGGCGGGGCGCATTCCCCGGCGTCGCTACGCCGAGGCCTCCACCAGCCCGGAAGGGATGGCGGAGTGGGGCCCGCAGGAGCTCTGAGCGGCGGCGTGCTCCCGCGGTTGCTGGTGCTCACCGACCGTGGCCAGGCCCGGGCCGGGCTGGTGGCGACCGTGGCCGCCGC
>JAHWJR010000242.1 GCA_019348335.1 Actinomycetota bacterium | reverse complement strand
GACCACAAGCCGGTCGACGGGGGCCTCTACGCCCCCATGGAGCGCAAGTACTGACCCACGAGGTCGGCGAGTCGACCAGCCGCCACTCATGCTGGCACGCCGGGGCCCGCTCACGACGGCGCACAACCTGGCGAACTGGCCATCTTTCGGTCCAAAGTGGCAGCGCGCGTCCACAGCTCCTAGCGAGGCGGGTTCTGAGGGGTGGTCGCCGACCGCCAACGCTTCGTCCATCTTCGGACGAACCAAGCCGACGACAGCAGCCAGCCGATCACGATGAAGATGACCGCGGCCGTATGGAAAGCAGTGGAGGCGCCGGGTGTGGAGTGAGCGGCGCTCATGGTGGACGTGAAAAGCGCGAACACCGCCACGTAGAACCAGAGCAGCAGCAGCAGGACCCTCGTCATCAGCCAGGACAACGAACGAACCTGCACGAGCAGATGATGCCCGCTCCTCCTGGCTCACCGCTCACACGTTCCCTTCCGTGTCGCCCGACGGCATCGCCTCGCTCAGTGCGCCCCAGGGAACGGAAGCCTGCTGTGCCTCCGACCGGGCGGCAGGAACGGGTGCGGTGCCATGGGCACCGAACCGAGAAGCCGAACGCGACTTGACCAGAGGAGTAGATTCACCCCGTGGCCCACGTGGAGTGGCAGAGGACCGAGGTGGTGGCCTGGACCGTGCACGACGGACCTCCACCCGCGCCGGCAGCCGGCCCGCGCTGGATGTGGGCCTCGGCGGCCGGAGCGCTCGCCTTCGCATTCACGGCGATCTTCCTCACCGACGTCATCTGCCCGGAGTACGAGGTCTGGGTCGACCCCGCCCTGGCACTCACCGGGGCGGGAGTGTCCATCGCCGGCCTCCTGCTCGGGTGGTCCAAGGCCCCGCTCCTGACCGTGGCTACCACCCCGCTGGGCATCGGGGTGGGCCTCAACGACGCCATTCACGCGCCCCAGCGAGGCGGCACCATCGCGGCAGCCTTCCTCGTCGCCATGGTGGTGAGCGCCTGGCTCGCGGTCCGGCAGGCCCGGCTCGTGGCATGGGACCGGTCCCTGCTCCGGCAGCTGGAGCCCACTGTCGGCCCAGCGCCGGAGCACCAGCGCGCCGTCACGGCAATGGCACCCGGCATCAGCGAGGAGCGGGCGGTCTCCACCAAGACGTGAGGAGGCGCCAGCGCCCACCCTCGGTCGTCCGCTACCTCCGGTCCTCGCTCGGGCTCCCGCTGGCGACCTTCCTCCTCCTGGCGTTCTTCGTGCAGGAGGACGTCCGCTACCTCCGTGACGACGCCGTCGTCGACCCCGCCGAAGAGGTCCGGGCCACCGGTCGCGTCGTCCGGGACGAAGAGGGCCTACTCGCGGTGCGCTACCGCCACCCGGTCACCACCCAGGTTGTCACCGCCCACCTCCACCCCGTGGCCGTTCCGCCGCCGGAAGTCGGCACGTCGGTGCGAGTGGTCGCCGAGCGCAGCGACCCGTTGTTCGTCGCCCTCGAGGACGATCGCCCCACGCTGGCCTACAACCTCCCCGTGTACCTCGCACTTGCCCTCGCCGGTGCCCTGCCCCTGGTCCTGCGCCGTCTCAACGTGCGGCGAGTCGAGCGGCTGGTGGCCGCCGCCGAGCCCGCGTTCTCGATGCTGGGGGCGCTCAGCCGTCCCCGGTTCCGGCGGCGCCGCTCCGAGCTCCACCTGTACGCCCTGGACGCGGCGGCCGGTGCGGGACCGGTCTGCAGCGTGCCGGTGCTGTCGACCGGGCAGGCGCCGTTCGGGGCGACGTTCCCCGTGGAGGTCAAGGGACGGCCCCGCCCCCTCGGCTGTGTCGTGGCGAGGACGACTACCGCGGTGCTCTGGCCCGCCGGGCAGGCGCGGGTCCGTGCTGACCACGGTCGCCCCGTCCGTGGTCCGGTGTGCGTGCGCCCACTGCGAGCGACCGTCGGCCCGCCCGGCCCGTGGCCGTCCGCGGGAGCCCGCCTGGGAGTGCTGGGGGTCCGGTTCGCCGCGGTCCTCGCGGCGACGATCCTCTTCACCGTCGTGGCCGCCATCACCGTGGCCGGCGCCGAAGCGGCACGCCGGCTGGAGCGCTCGGGGGTGGCCACGGTCGGCGAAGTGGTCGGCCACGAACACGACGACACCGTGGTGGTGCTGCGCTACGGCGACGAGCCGGGAGCCGTCACCCGCGCCCCGGCCGACTTCGCCAGCTGGTACCCGAGGGGCATCCGCTTCCCCATACGGGTCGACCCCGACGACCCCACCAGGGCGCGCTTGGACGCGGAGCCCTACGACGCCACGGAACCAGTCGTCTCGGCGGCGGTCCCCTTGGTCGTCGCCCTCTACTTCTTCCTTGCCCGCGTGCACTCGTGGCGTGGCAACGCCGCCGCCGCCGAGGCGGGCCCGTGGTGGGAAGCGTCCGCCAAGGTGCTCGCCACCAGTGAAGTGACGACCACGCTGGGGATTACCAACGGCGAGAACGAGCTGGTCTGCGCCGTTCGCACGCCAAGCTTGCACCACCAAGGGGACCAGGAGCTGCTCGTGGTAGCTGCCGGGGAGAGCGAGCCCGGCGCTCCCGTTGCGCTCTGGGAGCGCACCGGAGCGCCGATCACCGTTGCGGGCCCTGCCGAGGCGCCTGAGGTCCGGGACGGGTAGGGGGAGGAGGAGGGCGCCGACGCCGATGGTGGTCCTGCTTGGCCTGATCCGATCGAGAGTTCGCCCCGCGAAGAGCCGGGAGGGATGCCAGGCGGCCCCTGACCTGTCCCCGGAACGGGCAGGAGCGCCACCCTGTGGTCGCCACCGTGCCGGTCGGGGTGGTCAACGGCTTCTGTCCCGCGGCCCTCGCCTCGCTCGTCACCGAGGCGTACTGCCACCGCTGCGCCGCCTCGGATCCCGCGAGCTGTTCGACGCCTTCGCCGCCTGGGCGCCGGCGGCGCTCGCGTGGGAAGCCCCCTCCCCGTTGGGCAACCGT
>JAHWJR010000057.1:7577-9918 GCA_019348335.1 Actinomycetota bacterium | reverse complement strand
TCGAGGAGGGCACCCTCAAGATCCTCTCGAAGATGGGCATCTCGACCGTCGACTCGTACCGCGGCGCTCAGATCTTCGAGATCATCGGCTTGGCCTCGGAGGTCGTCGACGTCTGCTTCAAGGGAACGACCTCGACGGTGGGTGGCATCGGCTGGGACGCACTGGGCGACGACGTGCTGGTGCGCCATGCCGGTGCCTGGCCGGCCGAGTCCGAGACCAAGGTCCAGCTCGACCCCGGCGGTTTCTTCCGCGTGCGCCGGAGCGGGGAGTACCACGGCAAGGGCAAGGAGGTCGTCGACGCCCTCGGCGAGCTCACCGTGGTCAAGGCCACCGAGGAGATGGCCGCCGCCCACCTGCTGCAGCGGGCGATCAAGGGCGAGTCCTACGAGCTCTACGAGCGCTTCGCCACCCTGGTGAACGACCGACCGCCCACGGAGCTCCACGACCTGCTCGAGCTGGTCCCTGCCGGGCCTCCCGTGCCGCTCGACGAGGTGGAGCCGGCCAGCGAGATCGTCAAGCGCTTCACCACCGGGGCGATGTCGCACGGAGCACTGTCCAAAGAGGCGCACGAGACGCTGGCCGAGGCCATGAACCTCCTGGGCGCCCGGTCCAACTGCGGCGAGGGCGGCGAGGACCCGGCGCGGTTCCGGACACGAGGCCGGCCGACCGGGGACAAGAACTCCCGCACCAAGCAGATCGCCTCCGGACGCTTCGGCGTCACTCCCGAATACGTGGCCCACGCCGACGAGCTCCAGATCAAGATCGCCCAGGGCTCCAAGCCTGGTGAGGGCGGGCAGCTCCCCGGCCACAAGGTGTCCGACGAGATCGCCCGGCTTCGCCACACCCAACCCGGCGTGGCCCTCATCTCGCCCCCGCCCCACCACGACATCTATTCGATCGAGGACCTGGCGCAGCTCATCTACGACCTCAAGCAGGTCAACGCCGCCGAGGTGTCGGTGAAGCTCGTGGCCGAGGACGGCGTGGGCACCATCGCCGCCGGGGTGGTCAAGGCCCTCGCCGACACCGTCCACATCAGCGGAGCCAACGGCGGCACCGGCGCCTCGCCCCTGTCGTCGATCAAGCACGCCGGCATGCCGTGGGAACTGGGCCTGGCCGACGCCCAGGCCGCCCTGGTCGAGAACCACCTGCGCGACCGGTGCCGGCTGCAGGTCGACGGCGGGTTCCTCACGGGCCGCCACGTGCTGGTCGCCGCACTGCTCGGAGCCGACGAGTTCTCCTTCGGCACCGCCGCCATGATCGCCGAGGGCTGCATCATGCTGCGGGCCTGCCACCGCGACACCTGCAAGCCCGGCATCGCCACCCAGCGGCCGAACCTGCGGGCCAACTTCACCGGCACCGCCGAGGGAGTCGCCGCCTACTTCCTCTACATGGCCGACGAGGCTCGGCGCCTGCTGGCGTCGCTGGGGTTCCGGTCCGTGGACGAGGCCGTCGGCCGGGTCGAGTGCCTCCGCCAGCGGCAGACGGGTGACCCCCGGTCCGACTCGGTCGACCTCGCCCCGCTGCTGACTCCGCCGGCCGACGCCGAGGCTCCTCGCCGGTTCGTGGCCACCGACCCCATCCAGCGCCCCCGCTCGCCGCTGGGCGACCGGCTCCTGGCCGACGCCTTTCGCCCCGTCTGGGACGGGGCCGACGTGGAGCTGAGCTACCCGATCGTGAACGCCGACCGATCCATCGGCGCCGCCCTGGGTGGAGCCATCTCGCTGGAGTACGGCGAGCGGCCGCCTCGCGGCACGGCCACGGTGCGCTTCACCGGCGCCGCCGGCCAGAGCTTCGGCGCCTTCCTCACCCACGGCGTGGAGCTGGAGCTGGTCGGAGAGGCCAACGACTACGTGGGCAAGGGCATGGGCGGCGGACGCATCGTGATCGTCCCGCCGCCCAACGACGCCGGCGAGCCCGTGCTGGCCGGCAACACCTGTCTCTACGGGGCCACCGGCGGTGACCTGTTCGTGGCTGGGTCCGCCGGCGAGCGCTTCGCCGTTCGGAACTCCGGCGCCACCGCGGTGGTGGAAGGCACCGGTGACCACTGCTGCGAGTACATGACCGGGGGCACGATCGTGGTGCTGGGCCCGGTCGGCTACAACCTCGGCGCCGGCATGACCGGAGGCCAGGCCTTCGTGTGGGACCCGAGCACCCAGCTCATCGCCCGGCTCAACGGCGCCCTGGTGGAGGCCGAGCGTCCCGACACCGAGTCACTCGAGGAGCTGCGCTGGCTGGTGGAGCGTCACCACGAGCTCACCGGGTCCGTGCGGGCGGCCGAGATGCTCAAGGACTGGGACACCGCCCTGGACCACTTCTGGCACGTCCTGCCCATCGACCGGGT
>JAHWJR010000057.1:0-7477 GCA_019348335.1 Actinomycetota bacterium | reverse complement strand
TGCTGCTCCGCCTGGCGGACTCCGCAGCGTTGGGCGCGAGGAAGGCCGGCCCGGGGGGGGAGGGCCGGCCTTCTGGCGCTGCTGCTGCTGCTCCTTCAGCGTACGCGTGCGCCGCTGATCTTTGCAGCAGTTCTTTGCGATATGTGCCATCATCTCGAGCGATGGACCTCCGCCAGCTCGCCGCCCTGGTGGCGGTGGCCGACGCCGGCACGTTCTCCGCTGCCGCCGCCCGGCTCCACACGGTCCAGTCCAACGTGTCGACCCACGTGGCCCGGCTGGAGCGTGAGCTCGGCGTGGCCCTGGTCGACCGCTCCGCCGGCCAGCTCACCGCCGAGGGGGACGTCGCCGTCGCCCGAGCCCGACGGGTGCAGGCCGAGGTCGACGCCCTCGTCGCCGACGTGGCATCGCTGCACGACGAGGTGGCCGGGCACGTTCGCATGGGCATCATCGGCACGACCGGTCGCTGGATGCTCCCGCCCCTCCTGGCCGCCGTGGGCGCCCAGTACCCCAACGTGCGCATCGCCATCCTGGAGGGGAACACCACGTCGTTGCTTCCCCAGCTCTTGGCCGGTGCCCTCGACCTCACGGTGGTGAACCTGCCGGTGAGCGACCCCCAGATCACCGTCGACGACCTCTTCGAAGAGGACCTGGTGCTGGTGGCGCCGGCCGGCCACCACCTCGCCTCGCGCCAGGAGGTCACCCTCGAGGAAGTGGCTGCCCACGAGCTCCTGCTGCCTCCCCCCGGCACCTCCATCCGCCTGGAGCTCGACCGGGCGGCAGAGAGAGCCGGCGTCACTCTGCAGGCGCAGATCGAGCTCGACGGGCTCCGGCTCATCGCCTCGCTGGCCTTCGAGGGCTTCGGCGCCGCCATCCTGCCCGCCACCGCCGTGCCGGCGGTGCCGAACTCGGCGTGGCAGCGCATCCGGCTGGCTGGGGTCACCGGGCGTCGGGTCGGGCTGGCCCGGCGGCGACGGGGCCTGCCCTCGGCACCGATCCGCGCCCTCCAGGAGGCGATGATCGAGGTCGTCGCCGACCAGGCGCCCAGCCAGCCCGGTGTCCACCCCTCGCCGAGGAGCAGCGAGTGAGCACGGTGACCTCGCTGTGGGCCGGCGTGCCGGGGACGGTCTCGGCGACGGTGCGGGAGCTGGGCGGGCGGCGGGTGGTGCTGGTGCGGATCGACCCGGCCAGGCGGCGTGGGGCACTCGACGCCGGGGCCGGCGCCACCTTGGCCGCGGCCGCCGACGTCGCCCTCGACGCCCGCCTGCCACTGGTCGGCGTGGTGGCCTCCAGCGGCGCCGACGTCAACGACGGGGTGGCCGCCCTCCACGGCTGGGGGTCGGCGGCCCGGGCCTTCGCCCGCTGCAGCGGAGTGGTCCCCATCCTCCTGGCGGTCACCGGGCCGACCCTGAGCGGCCCGGCCCTGCTGCTCGGCATGGCCGACGTGGTGGTCATGACGGCCGACGCCTCGGCCTACGTCGTCGGCCCGGCGGCGGTGCAGTCCTTCACCGGTGAGCACGTGACGCCCGAGGCCCTGGGTGGGGCCTCCACCCACGGCCGCCTCTCGGGTGTGGCCGCCGCCGTGGTGGACGACGAGAGCACTGCGCTCGACCTGCTCGTCGCCGTGCTGGGTCACCTTCCGGACCACTGCGACGCCGAACCCCCTCACTGGCCCACCGACGATCCCGTCGATCGGCCGACCCCCGAGGCCGGCACCGTCCTGCCCGACAGCTCGACCGGGAGCTACGACGTGCGCGACGTCGCCCGGGCGGTCGTCGACGAGGGCGAGATCCTCGAACTGGCAGGGGGATGGGCCCCGAACCTGGTCACGGCGTTCGCCACCGTGGGCGGGCGCCCCGTCGGCATCGTCGCCAACCAGCCCCTGGCCCTGGCCGGCAGCATCGACATCCCCGCCAGCCAGAAGGGTGCCCGCTTCGTCAGCTTGTGCGACGCCTTCAACGTCCCGTTGATCACGCTGGTCGACACCTCCGGCTTCTTCCCGGGCAAGGACCGCGAGTGGCGGGGCATGATCCGCCACGGCGCCCAGTTGGTCGGCGCCTACGGGAGGGCGACGGTGCCGCGGGTGTGCGTGGTGCTGCGCAAGGCCTACGGGGGCGCCTACATCGTCATGGACTCCAAGACCATGGGCAACGACGTCTGCCTGGCCTGGCCCCGTGCCGAACTGGCGGTGATGGGCGCCCGTCAGGCCGCCGAGGTCCTGCACCGCCGGGACGATCCAGAGGTGCGGGCCGCCAAGGAGGCTGAGTACGCCGAATCGCTGCTGAACCCCTGGAGGGCCGCGGAGCGCGGCTACGTCGACAGCGTCATCGACCCGGCCGACACCCGTTCGGCGGTGGCTGCCGCTCTGGAGATGCTCCGCTCGAAGCGCGAGCGGCTCCCCGACCGGGCGCACGACAACCTGCCCCTGTAGCGAGCACGGCCGTGCGTCACTGGCCGGCACCGATCATGGGTAGTGGGAGCCACGGACCGAGGAGGTGCTCCACCGACGTGAGCGAAACAGAGCAGGCAGGTACGACCGCACGGACGGTCACCATCACCGACGACGAGACGGGGAAGTCGATCACCACGCCCGTCGGCCCCGACGGCACGATCCCTGCGGCAGCCCTGCGGCAGGTCGACCCGGGGTTGCGGGTCTACGACCCCGCCTTCCTCTCCACCGCCTCGTGCGCCAGCAGCATCACTTACATCGACGGCGACCGAGGGATCCTCCGCTACCGCGGTTACCCCGTGGAGCAGCTGGCCGAACGCTCCACCTACCTGGAGGTGGCCTACCTGCTCCTCCACGGTGAGCTGCCCACCCCCGAGCAGTACGAGGCGTGGCGCCACGGGGTGACCGTGCACACCTACGTACACGAGAACGTCAAGCTGTTCATGCAGCAGTTCCACTACGACGCCCACCCCATGGGCATCCTGGTGTCGACCGTGGCGGCTCTGTCGACGTTCTATCCGGACGCCAAGCAGATCTTCGACGACGACGTGCGGATGAAGCAGATCGTGCGGCTGATCGCCAAGATGCCCACCCTGGCGGCGTTCGCCCACCGCTACAGCGTCGGTATGCCTTTCGTCTATCCCGACAACAGCCTCGACTACACCACCAACTTCCTGTCCATGATGTGGAAGGTGGCCGAGCCCCGCTACGACGCCGACCCGATCCTGTCCCGCGCCCTGGACGTGCTGTTCATCCTTCACGCCGATCACGAGCAGAACTGCTCGACCACGGCCATGCGCACGATCGGCTCCGCCCATGCCGATCCCTACTCGGCGACCGCCGGCGCCGCGGCGGCCCTCTACGGACCCCGTCACGGCGGCGCCAACGAGGCCGTCATCCACATGCTCGAGCACATTGGCTCGGTCGACGCCGTCCCCGGCTACATCGAGAAGGTGAAGCGCGGGGAGCTCCGCCTCATGGGCTTCGGTCACCGGGTGTACAAGAACTACGACCCCCGTGCCCGCATCATCAAGCGCACCGCCGACGAGGTGTTCGCCGTGGTCGGCTCCAACCGACTCCTCGACATCGCCCTGGCCCTGGAGGACGTCGCCCTGTCGGACGACTACTTCGTCGAACGCCGGCTCTACCCCAACGTCGACTTCTACTCCGGGCTCATCTACCAGGCCATGGGGTTCCCGCTGGAGATGTTCACCGTGCTCTTCGCCATTCCCCGCACCGCTGGCTGGCTGGCCCACTGGGTGGAGCTGCTCGGCGACGCCGAACAGCGCATCGCCCGACCCCGGCAGAAGTACGTGGGCCCCGACGAGCGCAGCTACGTCCCGCTGGACGAGCGGAGGCCTGCACCTCCCGGCTCCTGACGGGCACCGGCTCTCGTGCGCGCCGACGCGCTCCCGACCGGCAGCCGCGTGCAGCGTCAAGGGGACACCGGCGGCCGTGTCTGCTACAAGAAGGGTCGACAGAAGTCCCCCGGTGAGAGGTGCAAGCGGTGGCGAGAGCGGCGAGGACCGGGGGGGCCACCGGCGAGCGGCGGCGGGCGCCTCTGGTGGCCAGGCGGCGGTCACCGGCAGACGGCGGTGGCGGGTCGTCACCCATCCCGCCGCTCGACCCAGAAGAGGTGCGCCGGCGCACGGAGGCAGCCGCCGAGCTCAGCGACGAAGACGGGGCATGGCTCAGCCAGCAGGACGCCGCCCAGGAAGCGGGGGTCACCGTGGACACCATCCGCCGCTGGCGCGAGGCCGGTACGATCGCCGAGCGACGGGCGCCGGGCAACGCCCGGCGCGTGGAGGTGTTCCTGCCCGCCGACCGTCACCATTCGGACGGGCAGCACGCGCCGACGGGAGCCCAGCCGCCCCACTCCGAGCTCGGCATCCTGGTGCCGCTCGAGGTGCACCAGCGTTCGCTGGCCGAGCTGATCCTTCGGTTGACCGAGACCACGGAGCGAGCGGTGCGAGCGGAGACCGAGCTTCGGTTCCTCCGCCAACAGCTGGACCAGCAGTAATCGAGCTGGCCGGCCGGGGTACGTTGCCCGCAGCCGATCAGGAGGAAGCGGGCATGGAGGTCGCCGTAGCCATCGTCGTCATCCTGGCCGTGCTGGTGCTCGTCGCCGTGCTGGTCCAGCGCCGGCGGCGGGCCGGCGGCGTGATCTCCGTCGAGACCCGGCCACGAGCCCGGGAACGACGAGGCACCGGCAGGCGGACGTGAGCACGCGCCGACTGCTGCTGCGTGCCTCCGACCTCATCGGCCGTCCCGTGGTCACCATCGACGAAGGAGAAGATGTCGCCGAGGTCAAAGACGTCGTCTACGGCACCGCCGATGCCGCCGTCCTCGGCTTCACGCTCAACCGGCGAGGCTTCCTGGGCGGCCCCATGCGGCAGGTCCTGGCCTGGGCCGACGTCGCCGCCGTGGGGCGGCACGCCGTCATGATCGCCACCGCCGGCGCCGTGACCGAGAACGACGATCTGCTCCACGACGTGCGAGCGTCTCGGCGACGCAACGTCCTCGGCAGCGACGTCATCAGTGACGCCGGCCAGCGCCTGGGCAAGGTCACCGACGTGGTGGTGATGGTGGAGAAGCGACCGGAGGTGGTGGGCTACGAGATCACCGGCGGGGACCTTCTCACGCCCCGTGCTGGCACGCGCGTGTTCGTGCCCGTCCCCGACACCCTGGCGGTATCCGGAGAGGCGCTCATGGTGCCCGCCGCGGTAGGCGATTTCGTCACCGACGACCTCGACGGGCTCGGGGCCGCGGTGCAACGGTTCCGCCAGCATCTGCGGACGACGTCGTGAGACAGCTGAGCGAGACCGTGGGCACCAAGGTGATGAGCAGCGCCAGCGCCCAGCGGGTGGGAACGGTCCAGCGAGCGCTGACCGACGTTCCACCCCGCCGCATCGTCGCCCTCCAGGTGGGACGCGACGAGCTCGTCGACTGGGAGGCGATCGTCGGCGTGGGGCCCGACGCCGTGGTGATCGAGGACGAACGCCGGGTCCGGGCGGCAGCCGACGCCCGTGAGGAGCGGGCGCTGGCCGGTGAGCTGGACTGGAAGGGAAAGCGGGTGCTCTCCGACCTCGGCGACGAGCTGGGCACGGTGACCGAGGTGGAGTTCGACGAAGCCGACGGCTCCCTCCACGCGGTGGACACCACGACCGGCCCCGTGGCGGCTGAGCGCCTCCACGCGCTCGGCTCCTACTGCTTGGTGGTCCGCCACAGCGCAGGGGACGGAAACCTCCCCCAACAGTGATCCCACTCGATGCTGGGTGCTGGCCGCGCTTGCCCATCTCGGGCGAGGGGTAGGGAACCGAGCAGCCAGTAACCGAACTCGAGGGGGGACTCACATCCATGGGCAGCAAAGAGCCATCACACCAGGACCAGGTCGACGACAAGGGCGAGGTGCCGCCGCAGGCTGAGCGCGAGAACCTCGGGCCAGACGAGATGCGGGCGCCCGGCGGCAGTACGCCGCGTGGTCAGCTGGAGACCAACCAGATGACCACCTGGGACGGCGCCGGCAACCCCATCAAGCACGTGTTCGCCGAGGGTAAGGACGGTCACCTGACCGAGGGCACGGGCGCGGACACCCAGGAGGCCAAGGAGAACGCCAAGGCCAACGACACGGTGTTGGGCCCCGACGCGAGCCCCGGCGCCGAGTCCGAAGGTGGCGGCCCCGGCGAGCCCCTGGGCTGAGCACGGCCACGGGGACACCTCCCCGCTGGCTCAGGAGTCGTTGACCACGGCGCGGGCTGCCGCCCGTCCAGGGGTGCCGGAGATGCCCCCGGACGGGTTGGTGCCCGCGCCGGACACGTACAGGCCCTCCACCGGCGTGCGGTGCCGGCCCAACCGCCGCGTGGGCCGGAACGGGCCCAGCTGGTCGAGGGTGATGTCGAGGACCATGGGGTGGCCGCCGGGCCAGCGCTCGACCCTTTCCATCACGTCGGGCGTGTGCGTCGACACTCCCTGAATGCTCCGACCGAAGCCCGGAGCCCGCACCTCCAGCTCCTCCAGGCAGCGTTCGACGAACTCCGCCTGCCGAGCCGGCCACCCGCCCTCCACGACCGCCGGGGCCGCCGGGCAGGCGACGTAGACGGTGTGGTGCCCGGCGGGGGCCAGCGTGTCGTCGAGCGCCGAGGTGGTGAACGAGTAGAGCGGCAGTGGATCGGGCAGCAGGCCGGCTTCCGAGCGGCTCCAGGCGGCGACGAGGTCGTCGGTCCGGTCGACGTAGCTCTGGAGACCGTTCCAGTCACCGGGGCGGGCGTCGGGGTAGGCCGGGAGCCGATCGGTGGCCACGTGCACCAGTGCCTGGACCACGTTGCCCCGCCGGGCGGCCGACAGGTCGGCGCCGTCCTGGCCACCGAGCGGGGGATCGAGCAGCTCGAGGAGGGCGGTCTTCGGGTCGATGGCCGTGACGACCACGGGGGCCTGGAAGCGCTCGCCACCCTCGGTGACCACCGCGGCCACCCGGCCACCGGGAGCCTCGATGCGGGCCACCGGCGACGAGCACCGAACCTCCACACCCAAGGTGGCGGCTCGGCGCAGCAACGCGTCAGTGAGGCCCTGGGCCCCTCCCCGGGCGTGCCACTGACCGAACAGGTGGTAGGCGGCCTGCCAGAAGGCGAAGGCGGCGCCCCCGGGCACGCTCGGTCCCACCCCGGCGTGGGCGGCGAAGGCGGCCACCGGTCCCCGAGTCAGGTCGGAGGGCAGCGAACGGGCCAACAGCGACTGGTACGGGGCGACCAGGTCGCGCAGCGACCCGGAGACGTTCCCCCGCAGAAACGCGGCCACGTTGGCCAGCCGGCGGGGAAGCTCCCGAAGCGAGACATCACCCCGCACCGCGGGCAGCATGGCCCGCACGAGGGGCGTGGCCCGGTCGACGAACGCCCGATAGGCCCGGGCCTCGACGGGGTCGATCTCGGCGATGGAATCGACGGTGGCTTCCACCGACCGGAAGAACCGGACGCGACGTCCGTCGGCGTGCACCGCCACGGAGAACGGGTCCATCTCCTGGTAGACGAGACCGGC
>JAHWJR010000241.1 GCA_019348335.1 Actinomycetota bacterium | reverse complement strand
GCCGGGACACGAGGCCGATGGCGATGTTGAACAGGGCGAACGCGATCGGGAGGAACCCCGCCGTCTCACCCTCGACCGCCAGCATCCACACGCCGAGGAGCAAGAGCGCGGCGGTCATGACCACGAAGATGCGGATGGCCGCCGGTGACGTCTCCTTCATGGCCGGCGATCCAACCACAACGTGGGCGAGGGATGCTGCGGTGCGGTCAGCCGCGGCCCTCGGCGACCGGCGGAGGTCCGGCTGGTGAAGCGCTCGTGAGCGGCGGTTCCAGCGCCGCCAGGCCGGGGAACCGTTGAACGATGACCACCGTCGGGTTCCACGCCTCCCACGAGCAGGCCCCGCCCAGCGCCCTCCTCGCCTCCGTCCGTCATGCCGAGGAGGCGGGGTTCGACACGGCCATGTGCTCTGACCACCTTGCCCCGTGGAGCGAGCGCCAGGGCCATTCCGGTCACGCCTGGACGTGGCTCGGCGCCGCCCTCACCGCCACGTCGCTCCCGTTCGGCGTCGTGACCGCCCCGGGACAGCGCTATCACCCGGTTGTGATGGCCCAGGCCATCGCCACCCTGGGAGAGCTGTTTCCCGGGCGCTTCTGGGCCGCCCTGGGGTCGGGTGAGGCCATGAACGAGCACGTCACCGGCGATCGCTGGCCGGACAAGCCCACGCGCGACGCCCGCCTGCTCGAGTGCGTGACCGTGATGCGGGCCCTGCTCGCCGGCGAGGAGGTGACCCATGACGGGCTGGTCCGCGTCGACCGCGCCCGGCTGTGGACCCTCCCCGAACGGGTCCCCGACCTCGTGGGCGCCGCCGTCAGCGCCCGGACCGCCGGCGTCGTCGGAACCTGGGCCGACGGCCTTATCACCATCAACCAGCCCATCGAGACGCTGCGGGCCGTCCTCGACTCGTTCCGGGAGGGCGGCGGGGAGGGCAAGCCCATTCACGTCCAGGTCCACCTCTCCTGGGACGAGGACGAGGACCGCGCCCTGGCGATCGCCCACGACCAGTGGCGCACCAACGTGTTCTCCTCGGACCTGTGCTGGAACCTGGAGCTGCCCGCCCAGTTCGACGCCGCTGCCGAGTACGTGCGCCCCGCGGACGTGCGATCAGCGGTGCTGGTGTCGTCCGACCTGGGGGAGATCACGGCGACGTTGCAGGCGATCGTCGAGCTCGGGGTCGACGGGTTGGCGCTGCACCACGTGGGCCAGGAGCAGGAGCGCTTCATCGACACCTTCGCCTCGAAGGTCCTGCCGGAGCTGGCGTCGTGAGCACCGCCCGCACCAGCGACCTGTGGTGGAAGAACGCCGTCGTCTACTGCCTCGACGTCGAGACCTACCTCGACAGCGACGGTGACGGCTGCGGCGACGTCGAGGGGCTGATCGAGCGCATCGACTACCTGGCCGGCATCGGCGTCAGCTGCCTGTGGCTCATGCCCTTCTATCCGTCGCCCAACCGGGACGACGGCTACGACATCACCGACTTCTACGCCGTCGACCCCCGGCTGGGCTCGCTCGGCGACGTGGTGACGCTGATCCGCACGGCCACCGACCGGGGCATGCGGGTGATCATCGACCTGGTCGTCAACCACACCTCCGACCAGCACCCGTGGTTCAAGTCGTCACGCCGGTCGAAGACATCGCCGCACCGGAACTGGTACGTGTGGCGGGACGAGCCGCCGGCGGAGCCCACCGCCGACGTCGTGTTCCCCGATGCCGAGGACTCGATCTGGACCAAGGACGACAAGACCGGCCAGTGGTACCTCCACCACTTCTACAGCCACCAGCCGGACCTGAACATCGCCCACCCGGCGGTGCGCGAGGAGGTGGCCAAGATCGCCGGCTTCTGGCTCGAGCTCGGAGTCAGCGGCTTCCGGGTCGACGCCGTCCCCTATCTCATCGAGACCGGCGGGGTGCCGGGTGACGTCGACCTCGATCCCCACGGCTTCCTCAAGGACCTGCGAGCGTTCATGTCCCGGCGCCGTGGTGACTCGGTGCTCCTCGGTGAGGTGAACCTGCCGCCGCGGCCGCTGCGGGCCTTCTTCGGCGACGACCAGGGCGACGAGCTCCAGCTGCTGTTCGGGTTCCCGGTGATGCAGGCCATGTATCTGGCCCTCGCCCGTCGCGACGCCCGGCCACTGGCCGAGGCGCTCGAGGCCAACCCCCCGATACCGCCGGACTGCCAGTGGGCGACGTTCGTGCGCAACCACGACGAGCTCACCCTCGACCAGCTCAGCGACGACGAGCGCCAAGAGGTCTTCGACGCCTTCGGGCCCGAACCCGGCATGCAGCTCTACGGGCGGGGCCTGCGCCGGCGCCTCCCGCCCATGCTCGACGGCGACCAGCAGCGGATGCGCATGGTGTACAGCCTGTTGTTCTCCCTCCCCGGCACACCGGTGCTGTTCTACGGCGAGGAGATCGGCATGGGGGAGAACCTCGACATCGAAGGCCGGATGAGCGTGCGCTCGCCGATGCAGTGGACCGACGAGCCCACTGCCGGTTTCTCCCAGGCCCCTCCGTCGAAACTGCGCCGGCCGCTCCCCGAAGGCCGCTTCGGGCCCCTGGCCGTCAACGTGACGCAGCAACGCCGCGACACCGACTCGCTCATGAGTTGGATGGAGCGGGTCATCCGCCGGCGCCGGGAGACGCCGGAGCTCGGCTGGGGGGAGGCCACCGTGCTCTCCACGAGCGAGCCCGCCGTGCTCGCCCACCGCAGCGACTGGGAGGACGGCAGCGTGGTGGCCGTGCACAACCTCGGGGATGAGCCGTGCATCGTGGACATCGAGCTCGCCTGTGACCCCCACTCGACGTTGGTCGACCTGCTCGACAGCGGCGTCGCCACCCACCCCGTCGCTGGTGACCGCCTCGAGCTGCAACTGGAGCGGTACGGGTACCGGTGGTTCCGCGTGCAACCGCCGAGCGGGCGTTCCGCTCCCTGACCGCGGGGCCATCTTCTACGGTGCGTAGGTGGGCTCGCCGGCGTTCGA
>JAHWJR010000056.1:6778-9979 GCA_019348335.1 Actinomycetota bacterium | reverse complement strand
GACACCAGCCTCAAGGTGCCCCACGGCGAGTCGGGCAAGGTCATCGACGTCAAGGTGTTCGACCGGGACGACGCCCACGAGCTGCCGCCCGGGGTCAACCAGCTGGTGCGGGTCTACGTCGCCCAGCAGCGCAAGATCTCGGTGGGCGACAAGCTGGCCGGACGCCACGGCAACAAGGGCGTCATCAGCCGCATCCTGCCCGTCGAGGACATGCCCTTCATGCCCGACGGCACCCCCGTCGACATCATCCTCAACCCGCTCGGCGTGCCTTCCCGGATGAACGTGGGCCAGGTGCTCGAGGCTCACCTGGGCTACGCCGCCCGCTGGGGCTGGGACCTCTCGGGTGACGGCAAGGTCGACGTCGGCGAGGAACCGGTCCGGGCGACCGAGACCAAGACCCGACCCAGCACCCGCCCGTCGACGCTGCTGGCCACGCCGGTCTTCGACGGCGCCCACTGGGACGAGCAGGTGACGGCGGGCAAGCACCCGACCATCAAGCAGATCTTCGAGGCCCTGCACCCCGAGTCGGCCGTGGCCGACTACGGCGCCGGCGGTCGCATGATCGGGACCGACGGCAAGGCCACGCTCTACAACGGCCGCACCGGGGAGCCCTACGACAACCGCATCACCGTGGGTTACGTCTACATCCTGAAGCTGGCCCACCTGGTCGACGACAAGATCCACGCCCGCTCGACGGGTCCGTACTCGATGATCACGCAGCAGCCGCTGGGCGGGAAGGCCCAGTTCGGCGGTCAGCGGTTCGGGGAGATGGAGGTGTGGGCGCTGGAGGCCTATGGCTCCGCCTACTGCCTGCAGGAGCTGTTGACGATCAAGTCCGACGACGTGCTCGGCCGGGTGAAGGTCTACGAGGCCATCGTGAAGGGCGAGAACATCCCGGAGCCGGGCATCCCCGAGAGCTTCAAGGTGCTCATCAAGGAGATGCAGGCACTGTGCCTGAACGTGGAGGTCCTCAACGACACCGGTGAGGAGATCGAGATGCGTGAGCTCGACGAGGACGTGTTCCGCACGGCCGAGGAGCTGGGCATCGACCTGTCCCGACCGGAGCGAGGGTCCGACGAAGAGGACGAACGCCGCCGGGAGCGGGTCTGAGCTCGGTCGGTCGCGCTGAGTCAGCGTGGCCCGTCGGGATCGAGGACGAACGCCGGCGGCGCGGCGATGTCAGTACCAAGCAGTGGTGGTCGGGGACCGGGCGTAGAAGGAGAGCAAGATGCTGGACGTGAACAACTTCGATCAGCTGCGGATCGGGCTGGCGACGGCCGACTCCATCCGCACGTGGTCCAACGGTGAGGTCAAGAAGCCCGAGACCATCAACTACCGCACGCTCAAGCCGGAGAAGGACGGGCTCTTCTGCGAGAAGATCTTCGGTCCCACCAAGGACTGGGAGTGCTACTGCGGCAAGTACAAGCGCGTGCGCTTCAAGGGCATCATCTGTGAGCGCTGCGGCGTCGAGGTCACACGGTCCAAGGTGCGGCGTGACCGCATGGGTCACATCGAGTTGGCCGCCGCCGTCGTGCACATCTGGTACCTGCGCGGCACCCGGTCGTGGCTGGCCTACCTCCTTGCCGGCATCGAGCCCAAGGAGGAGCTGAAGGCCAAGCAGCTCGAGAAGGTCATCTACTTCGCCGCCAACCTGGTGACCTGGGTCGACGAGGAGAAGCGCCACGAGGAGCTCCCCAACCTCGAGGCCGAGCTGACCGAGGAGCTGGCCGAGATCGCCAAGCAGCGCGACCTCGACATCGACCGCAAGTACAAGCAGCTCGAAGAGGAGCTGGCCGCCCTCGAGGCCGACGGCGCCAAGGATGCCGACCTCAAGGCCCGCCAGAAGCTGGCCGAGCGAGACATCGCCAACGTGCGCGAGCGGGCCGACGCCGAGCTCGAGCTGGTCCAGCGGGCCTTCGACGAGTTCCGCAACCTCCACGGGCGCCAGATCCTCGAGGACGAGCTGCTGTGGCGGGAGCTCAAGGACCGCTACGGCGACTACTTCGAGGGCGGTATGGGCGCCGAGGTCCTGGCTCGGCTGATCGAGCGCATCGACTTCGACGAGGAGGAGGTCAAGCTCCGCGCCGCCATCGATCCTCAGGAGGGTCAGCGCCCCCTGTCGGCGCAGCGCAAGCAGAAGGCCATCAAGCGGCTCAAGATCGTCTCGGCGTTCAACCGTCGTGACGAGCACGGCCGCCGGGTCAACAACCCGCGGGCCATGATCCTCGACGTCGTTCCGGTCATCCCGCCCGACCTGCGTCCCATGGTCCAGCTCGACGGTGGCCGCTTCGCCACCTCCGACCTCAACGACCTGTACCGGCGGGTGATCAACCGCAACAACCGGCTGAAGCGGCTGCTGGATCTCGGCGCTCCCGAGATCATCGTCAACAACGAGAAGCGCATGCTCCAGGAGGCGGTCGACGCGCTGTTCGACAACGGGCGCCGTGGCCGTCCCGTCACCGGTCCTGGCAACCGTCCCCTCAAGTCGCTGTCCGACATGTTGAAGGGCAAGCAGGGGCGGTTCCGCCAGAACCTGCTGGGCAAGCGGGTCGACTACTCCGGTCGTTCGGTGATCGTGGTGGGCCCCACCCTCGAGCTGCACCAGTGCGGTTTGCCCAAGCTCATGGCCCTCGAGCTGTTCAAGCCCTTCGTCATGAAGCGCCTGGTCGACACCGAGGTGGCCCAGAACATCAAGTCGGCCAAGCGGATGGTCGAGCGCCGACGGCCACAGGTGTGGGACGTGCTCGCCGAGGTCATTCGCGAGCACGTCGTGCTGCTCAACCGGGCACCCACCCTCCACCGCCTCGGCATCCAGGCCTTCGAGCCGGTGCTGGTCGAGGGCAAGGCCATCCAGATCCACCCCCTGGTGTGCACGGCGTTCAACGCCGACTTCGACGGTGACCAGATGGCGGTGCACCTGCCGCTGTCGGCGGAAGCCCAGGCCGAGAGCCGGGTGCTCATGCTGTCGGCCAACAACATCCTCTCGCCGGCCAACGGGCGCCCCATCATCACCCCGTCCAAGGACATGGTGCTGGGTGCCTACTACCTGACCCTGCGCACCCCCACCGACAAGGACCGGCTGCGGGTGTTCCGCCACGTCCACGAGGTGGAACGGGCCTACGAAGCGGGCGAGATCGCCCTCCACGAGGAGATCGAGGTGCGCACCCCCGCGCTGCGCCGGTCTCCTGTCTCCGGCGACGG
>JAHWJR010000056.1:0-6678 GCA_019348335.1 Actinomycetota bacterium | reverse complement strand
CGGCGACGGCGCCGACGGCAACGGTGCGGCCACCTACGAGGCCACCACGGCCGGCCGGCTGCTGTTCAACCAGGCGCTTCCGGCCGACTTCGGCTACGTCAACGACGTGGTCGGCAAGAAGAACACCAACATCGCCACCATCGTCGAGAAGCTCTCGGTCGGTTACTCCAAGGCGGTGGTGGCCGAGTGCGTCGACGAGATCAAGAACCTGGCCTTCCGTTACGCCACCCAGTCCGGGCTCACGTTCTCCATCGACGACGTGCGCACGCCGGCGGCCAAGCGGGGCATTCTCGACCGCTACGAGCACGAGGCGGAGAAGGTCGAGACGCAGTTCCGGCGGGGCATCATCACCGACGGTGAGCGCCGCCAGAAGGAGGTGGAGATCTGGACCAACGCCACCGCCGAGGTGGAAGCGGCCATGCGCGAGGGCATGGAGGCCGACGCCTTCAACCCCATCGAGATGATGGTGACCTCCGGTGCGCGCGGGAACGTCCTGCAGATCCGCCAGATCGCCGGGATGCGCGGGTTGGTGACCAACCCTCGTGGTGACTTCATCCCCCGCCCCATCAAGTCCAACTTCCGGGAGGGGCTGACCATGCTGGAGTACTTCATCTCCACGCCTGGCGCCCGGAAGGGCCTGGTCGACACCGCCCTGCGAACCGCCGACTCCGGCTACCTCACCCGGCGCCTCGTCGACGTGGCCCAGGAGCTGATCGTCCGCCAGGACGACTGCGGCACGGGCCGAGGCGTGTGGATCGAGCAGGTCGGGGCGGATGCCGCCGGAAAGCGGAGCTACCTGGAGACCCGTCTCGACGGGCGCGTCCTCGTCGAGGACGTCACCCTGGCCGACGGGCGGATCCTGCCCCGTGGGCACGTGGTGGGGTCCGAGGACCTCGTCGCTCTCCGGGACGACCCGCAGGTCGACCGGGTGCGAGTGCGCTCGGTGCTGACCTGCGACGCCGCTCAGGGCGTGTGCGCCGCGTGTTACGGGCGTTCACTGGCCACCGGGAACTCCATCGAGCTGGGCGAGGCGGTGGGGGTCATCGCCGCCCAGTCGATCGGCGAGCCCGGCACCCAGCTCACCATGCGGACCTTCCACACCGGCGGTGTCTCCTCCGGGGTCGGCGACATCGCCGGCGGTCTGCCTCGGGTGGTCGAGCTGTTCGAGGCCCGCAGCCCCAAGGGCAAGGCGACGCTGGCCCGCACCTCGGGCGTGATCAGGATCAGCGACGAGGACGCCCGGGGCCGCACCATCACCGTCGTCAGTGACGACGGCAGCGAGGACGCCCACCTCGTCGCCGGCCCGAGCCGGCTCGAGGTGAGCGACGGTCAGGAGGTCGCCGCCGGCGACCCGATCGTCGAGGGTCCCCGTGACCCCAAGGAGCTCCTCGAGATCAAGGGCGTCCGGGAGACCCAGGTGTACCTGGTCGACCAGGTCCAGCGGGTCTACCGCGATCAGGGGGTGTCGATCCACGACAAGCACATCGAGCTGATCGTGCGCCAGATGACCCGGCGCGTGGCGGTGCAGGAGCCAGGGGAGGCCCCTTTCCTGCCCGGCGAGCGCGTCGACTCCCGGGTCTACGCCGAGACCAACCGCGAGCTGCTCCAGGCGGGCAAGACACCGGCCGAAGGCCGCCCGGAGCTCATGGGGATCACCAAGGCCTCCCTGGCCACCGACTCGTGGCTGTCGGCCGCCTCGTTCCAGGAGACCACCCGGGTGCTCACCGAGGCCGCCATCGAATCGCGGTCCGACTCCCTGGTGGGGCTCAAGGAGAACATCATCATCGGCAAGCTCATTCCCGCAGGGACGGGCATGGAGCGGTACCGCGAGTTCGAGACGCTGGCGCCGGACTACGAGCCCATGGAGTTCTGGACCTCGGAGGACGACGTCGACCGCGACGACCTGGCGTCGTGGCTGGCGACCCAGGGCGGCGACGGCCACGGGAACGGCGCCGCCGGCGCCGGGAACGGCTCGTCGGGGGCCGACGTGGTCGACCTCCCCAGTGAGGGGTCGGCGTCGTGACGCCGGCCCGATAGGGTACCCCGGTGCCCACGATCCAGCAGCTCGTTCGCAAGGGCCGCGAGTCGAAGCCCGAAAAGGGCAAGACCGCCGCCCTCAAGGGGGCCCCGCAGCGACGGGGCGTCTGCACCCGCGTCTACACGAACACGCCGAAGAAGCCGAACTCGGCGTTGCGCAAGGTGGCCCGAGTGCGACTGACCAGCGGGATGGAGATCACCGCCTACATCCCCGGTGAGGGCCACAACCTCCAGGAGCACTCCATCGTGCTGGTGCGCGGAGGACGGGTGAAGGATCTGCCGGGCGTGCGCTACAAGGTCGTCCGGGGCGCACTCGACGCCGCCGGCGTCCGTGACCGCAAGCAGGCTCGGAGCCGATACGGCGCCAAGCGGGAGGGTTCGTAGTGCCTCGCAAGGGACCGGCGCCTCGCCGGGAGCTCATGCCCGACCCCATCTACCGCTCCGTGCTGGTCACCCAGGTGGTCAACAAGGTGCTCCAGCGGGGCAAGCGGTCGACTGCCGAGCGGATCGTGTACGACGCGCTCGACATCATCAAGGAGAAGACCGGCGGTGATCCCATCCCCACGCTGAAGCGGGCCATGGAGAACGTCAAGCCGGCGCTCGAGGTCCGTAGCCGGCGCGTAGGTGGCGCCACCTATCAGGTCCCGGTGGAGGTGCGGCCCCGCCGCGCCAACACGCTGTCGATCCGGTGGGTGGTGGGTTACGCCCGCCAGCGACGGGAGAAGACGATGGCCGAGCGGGTCGCCAACGAGCTGCTCGACGCCTCCAACGGCATCGGCGCCAGCATGAAGCGCAAGGAAGACCTCCAGAAGATGGCGGAGTCGAACAAGGCGTTCGCGCACTACCGCTGGTGAGGCATTTGCCCCGCTGCCGGTAGACTCGGCCTCTGCCGGCGGTCGGCCCCGCCGTGCCGGTACGTTCCCCCTGAAGTCGCGGTAGGCGCACGCGTCCGCCGCGAAGGAGTCCTCATGACGCCAATCCGACCGACGCCCCTTGGCCGCATCCGCAACATCGGGATCATGGCCCACATCGACGCGGGCAAGACCACCACGACGGAGCGGATCCTCTACTACACGGGGAAGAACTACAAGATCGGCGAGGTGCACGAGGGCGCCGCCACCATGGACTGGATGGTCCAGGAGCAGGAGCGGGGCATCACCATCACCTCGGCGGCCACCACCTGCCACTGGCGCGACCACACCATCAACATCATCGACACCCCCGGCCACGTCGACTTCACCGTCGAGGTCGAGCGGTCGCTGCGGGTGCTCGACGGCGCCGTCGCCGTGTTCGACGCCGTGTCCGGCGTGGAGCCCCAGTCGGAGACCGTGTGGCGCCAGGCCAACAAGTACGGCGTTCCCCGTATCTGCTTCATCAACAAGATGGACCGGATCGGCGCCGACTTCTTCGCCGCCGTGGGTTCGATCCAAGACCGGCTGCAGGCCAAGACCGCAGTCGTGCAGATCCCCATCGGTGCCGAAGGGCACTTCCGAGGGGTGGTCGACCTCATCAACATGAAGGGCCTGGTGTGGTCCGACGGCGAGGGTCGCAAGGGCGAGGAGTGGGAAGTCACCGACGTGCCGGACGAGCTGGTGGCCGAGGCCGAGGCCTGGCGGGCCAAGCTGCTCGACGCCCTGGCCGACTTCGACGACGTCATCCTGACCAAGTACGCCGGCGAGGAGGAGATCACCCCTGACGACCTGCGCCAGGCACTGCGACGAGGCACGCTCGCCAGCCAGTGCGTTCCGGTGCTGTGCGGATCGGCGTTCAAGAACAAGGGCGTGCAGCCCATGCTCGACGCCGTGATCGACTTCCTGCCGGCGCCGCCGGACCTGGCGGCCATTCGCGGCCTCGACCCCAAGGGCATCGAGGAGCTCGAGCGGCCGGGGAACGACGACGCCCCGTTCTCGGCGCTGGCGTTCAAGATCATGAGCGATCCCCACGTGGGCAAGCTCACCTACTTCCGCGTCTACTCGGGCACGCTCGAGACCGGCTCGTACGTCTACAACTCCAGCAAGGACCGCAGGGAGCGGGTCGGCCGGCTGCTGCAGATGCACGCCAACAGCCGGGCGGACAGGGAGGCGATCTTCGCCGGCGACATCGTCGCTGCCATCGGGCTGAAGAACACCACCACGGGCGACACGCTGTGCGACCCCGACCAGCCCATCGTGCTGGAGTCCATCGACTTCCCGGAGCCGGTCATCCACGTGGCCGTGGAGCCAAAGACCAAGGCCGACCAGGACAAGCTGAGCAAGGCCCTCCAGGCGCTCTCCGACGAGGACCCGACCTTCCAGGTCCGCACCGATGACGAGACCGGCCAGACCGTGATCTCGGGCCAGGGCGAACTGCACCTCGAGGTGCTCGTCGACCGGATGCTTCGCGAGTTCCGGGTCGACGCCACCGTGGGCAAGCCCCAGGTCGCCTATCGAGAGACCATCACCGAGACCGCCAAGAACGTGGTGTACCGCCACGTCAAGCAGACCGGCGGCTCGGGCCAGTTCGCCCACGTCGTCGTCACCCTGGAGCCCACCGGGCCCGGTGGCGGTTACGAGTTCGTCGACAAGATCACCGGCGGGCGCATCCCCAAGGAGTTCATCCCCTCGGTCGACCAGGGCATCCAGGCCTCGCTTCCCTCGGGAGTGCTGGCCGGTTACCCGGTGGTCGACGTGCGGGCCATCCTGACCGACGGCTCGAGCCACGACGTCGACTCCTCGGAGATGGCGTTCAAGATCGCCGGCTCCATGGTGTTCAAGGAGGCTGCTCGCAAGGCCTCCCCGGCGTTGCTCGAGCCGATCATGGCGGTCGAGGTGGTCACGCCCGAGGAGTACATGGGCGACGTCTTCGGTGACCTCAACGCCCGGCGGGGCAAGGTGCAGGCAAGTGACCAGCGGGGCAACAGCATGGTGATTCGGGCGCAGGTGCCCCTGTCGGACATGTTCGGTTACGCTACCGACCTGCGCTCGCGCACCCAGGGCCGCGCCACGTACACCATGCAGTTCCACTCGTACCAGCAGGTTCCCAAGGCGATCGCCGAGGAGATCGTCGCTCGGGTACGGGGCGAGTGACCGTCGTAATTCTTCGGAGAGGAAAATAGGAGTCATGGCCAAGGCGAAGTTCGAGCGGAACAAGCCCCACCTGAACGTGGGGACCATGGGGCACATCGACCACGGGAAGACGACGCTGACCGCGGCCATCACCAAGGTGCTCGCCGAGGCCAACCCCGACGTGCAGGTGATGAGCTTCGAGGAGATCGACAAGGCTCCTGAGGAGAAGGCCCGGGGCATCACCATCACGATCTCCCACATCGAGTACGTGACCGAGAACCGGCACTACGCCCACGTCGACATGCCCGGCCACGCCGACTACATCAAGAACATGATCACCGGTGCCGCCCAGGTCGACGGCGCCATCCTGGTGGTCTCGGCCGCCGACGGGCCCATGCCCCAGACGCGCGAGCACGTGCTGCTGGCCCGCCAGGTGGGCGTGCCCTCCATCGTGGTGGCCCTGAACAAGGCCGACATGGTCGACGACGAGGAGCTGCTCGACCTGGTGGAGCTCGAGGTGCGGGAGCTGCTCAGCGAGTACGAGTTCCCCGGCGACGACACGCCGGTGGTGCGGGTCTCGGCGCTCAAGGCGCTCGAGGGCGACGAGCAGGCCAAGCAGCAGGTGCTGGAGCTGATGGATGCCGTCGACACCTACGTGCCCGAGCCTCAGCGTGACCTCGACAAGCCGTTCCTGATGCCCATCGAGGACGTCTTCTCCATCACCGGCCGGGGCACCGTGGTGACCGGCAAGGTGGAGCAGGGCGTGCTCCACACCAGCGACCAGGTCGAGATCGTGGGCATCCGGCCCACGCAGTCGACCGTGTGCACCGGGGTGGAGATGTTCCGCAAGCTGCTCGACGAGGGCCGCGCCGGCGACAACATCGGGGCGCTGCTGCGAGGCACCAAGAAGGAGGATGTCGAGCGCGGCCAGGTCCTGTGCAAGCCCAAGTCGATCACGCCGCACACCGAGTTCGAGGGCCAGGTCTACGTGCTGACCAAGGAGGAGGGCGGCCGGCACAAGCCGTTCTTCAACAACTACCGGCCCCAGTTCTACTTCCGGACCACCGACATCACCGGCCAGATCACCCTGCCCGAGGGCACCGAGATGATCATGCCGGGGGACAACATCTCCATCAAGGTGGAGCTCATCAACCCCATCGCCATGGACGAGGGCCTGCGCTTCGCCATCCGCGAGGGCGGGCGCACCGTCGGTGCCGGTCGCGTGACCAAGATCCTCAAGTGACCGGCATGCCGTCACCGGGCGGAGCCTCCGGATGAGCCAGAAGATCCGGATCCGGCTCAAGGCCTACGACCACGAGATCATCGACCAGTCGACCAAGAAGATCGTGGAGACGGCGGTGCGAACCGCCGCCACCATTCGGGGCCCGGTGCCGTTGCCCACGGAGAACCACCGCTACACGGTGATCCGCTCACCGCACAAGGACAAGGATTCGCGTGAGCACTTCGAGATGCGCATCCACAAGCGCCTCCTCGACATCCTGGAGCCGTCGCCCAAGACGGTGGACTCGCTGCAGCGGCTCGACCTGCCGGCGGGTGTCGACATCGAGATCAAGATCCAGCAGGCGTAAGGGGATCC
>JAHWJR010000055.1 GCA_019348335.1 Actinomycetota bacterium | reverse complement strand
GGGCAACGTCGGTAGTCTCGCCCCGTGACCTTCGTGTACTCGTTCGACCACAAGCACAAGCAGCCGCCCATGTCGCTCAAGGACCTCCTCGGAGGCAAGGGAGCGAACCTGGCGGAGATGACCTCGGTGCTCGACCTGCCCGTGCCGCCGGGCTTCACCATCTCCACCGAGGCGTGCCGGGCCTACATGGAGGGGGGCTGGCCCAAGGGGCTCGACGACGAGATCGCCAAGCACCGCAAGAAGCTCGAGAAGGCCATGGGCAAGCGGCTGGGCGACAAGTCCGACCCGCTGCTCGTGAGCGTGCGGTCGGGGGCGAAGTTCTCCATGCCGGGGATGATGGACACGGTGCTGAACCTGGGCCTCACCGACGAGTCGGTGGCCGGCCTGGCCAAGCAGACGGGCGACGAGCGCTTCGCCTACGACTCCTACCGCCGCTTCATCCAGATGTTCGGCAAGATCGTCCTCGGCGTCCCCGCCGAGGACTTCGAGGAGCTCTTCGAGGGCGCCAAGAAGCTGTCGGCGGCGCGGACCGACTCCGACATCGACGCCGACGTGCTGCGCATGGTCGTGCGGGGCTTCAAGGCCATCGTCGAGGAGCACACCGGGTCGCCGTTCCCCCAGGACCCCGAGGACCAGCTGCGCCAGGCCATCGAGGCGGTGTTCCGCTCCTGGAACTCGCCCCGGGCCATCGCCTACCGCACCCGGGAGAAGCTGCCCCACGACCTGGGCACGGCGGTGAACGTCCAGGCCATGGTGTTCGGCAACAAGGGTGACGACTCGGGCACGGGCGTGGGCTTCACCCGCGACCCCAGCACCGGGGCGCAGGGCGCCTACGGCGACTTCCTCATCAACGCCCAGGGCGAGGACGTGGTCGCCGGCATCCGGGCCACCCAGCCGCTGTCCGACCTCAAGGCCCACTTCCCGAAGATCTACAAGGAGCTGATGGGCATCTTCGCCCGGCTCGAGCACCACTACCGCGACATGCTCGACACCGAGTTCACCATCGAGCAGGGCAAGCTGTGGATGCTGCAGACGCGGGTGGGCAAGCGCACCGGGGTGGCGGCGCTGCGCATGGCGGTGGAGATGACCAAGGACCGCAAGCTGAAGGTGTCCAAGGCCGAGGCGGTGTCGCGCATCACCGCCGACCACCTCGACTCCGTCCTGCACCCGCAGTTCGCCGAGGGTGCCCGCACCGTGTTGACCACCGGGCTCCCCGCCTCTCCGGGAGCGGCGGTGGGCAGGGCCTACTTCACCGCCGACGGGGCCGCCGAGGCGGCCGGGCGGGGCGAGCAGGTCGTACTGGTCCGCAACGAGACCTCACCCGAGGACATCCACGGCATGGCCGCCGCCGAGGGCATCCTCACCGCCCGGGGCGGTCTGGTGAGCCACGCCGCCGTCGTGGCCCGGGGCTGGGGGAAGCCGGCGGTGTGCGGGGCCGAGGCCGTGCGCATCTCGGGTGCTTCGTTCTCGGTCGGTGACGTCACGGTGCACGAGGGCGACGTGGTGTCCCTCGACGGCAGCACCGGCCAGGTCGTGCTGGGCGCGGTGCCGCTGAAGGTGGGATCGGTTCCCGAGGAGTTCGAGACCATCCTGTCGTGGGCCGACGAGATCCGGGCCGGCCACCTGGCGGTGCGGGCCAACGCCGACACCGGCACCGACGCCAAGCGGGCCCGCGAGTTCGGCGCCGAGGGCATCGGGCTGTGCCGGACCGAGCACATGTTCCTCGGCGAGGACCGGCTTCCCGTCGTGCGGGAGATGATCCTGGCGGCCACGCCCGAGACCGAGGAAGCGGCCCTGGAGAAGCTGCGGGTGGTCCAGAAGGCCGACTTCCTCGAGGTCCTCGAGGCCATGGACGGCCTGCCCGTCACCATCCGCCTCCTCGACCCGCCGCTGCACGAGTTCCTGCCCGACATCGAGGAGCTGGTGGTCAAGCAGGCCACCACCGGGCTGACGCCGGCTGAGGAGGAGCTGCTCGCCGCCGCCCGCTCGTGGGACGAGGTCAACCCCATGCTCGGCACCCGGGGCGTGCGCCTCGGTGTGGTGAAGCCCGGCCTGTACGCCATGCAGGTGCAGGCACTCCTGGAGGCGGCCGCCGAACGGGCGCAGGCCAAGGGCCACCCGGTGGTGGAGATCATGATCCCCCTCACCATCGGCCGCGAGGAGCTGGCCCTGGCCCGGGGCTGGGTCGAGGCCGCCGTCGCCGAGGCCGGCATCGACACGGGGCGCCGGCGCATGGAGGTCACCATCGGCACCATGATCGAGACGCCGCGGGCGGCGCTGCGGGCCGACGAGATCGCCGAGGAGGCCGACTTCTTCTCGTTCGGCACCAACGACCTCACCCAGATGACGCTCGGCTTCAGCCGGGACGACGTCGAGGGGCGCATCATGGGCCCGTACCTCGAGCAGGGGCTGCTTCCCCGCAACCCGTTCGAGACCGTCGACGCCGACGGGGTGGGCGAGCTGGTGCGCCTGGCGGTGGAGCGGGGCCGTGCCACCAAGCCCGGCTTGAAGCTCGGGGTGTGCGGCGAGCACGGGGGCGACCCGGAGTCGATCACCCTGTTCTACGACGCCGGCCTCGACTACGTCTCCTGCTCGCCCTACCGGGTGCCCATCGCCCGCCTGGCCGCGGCCCAGGCCGTGCTGGGCGCCGGCAAGGCGACGGCGGGCGATACCCGGTAACCACCACCGTCCGAGTCGACGCCCCCAGCCGTGTCCCCCCTCCTCTTCGCCGCCGAGGCCTCGTCGGACCAGTTCGCCCGCTTCGAGGTCGAGCCGTGGCAATGGGCGGCCTTCGTCGCCCTGGTGGCGACGCTGCTCATGGCCGACCTCCTCATCGTCCACCGCACCGCCAAGGAGGTCAGCTTCAAGGAAGCGGCCATCGAGAGCGGGGTGTGGATCACCATCGGCCTGTCGTTCACCCTGGTGGTCCTGGCCTGGCAGGGCGGGCAGGCCGGCGGTGAGTACCTCGCCGGCTACCTGATCGAGAAGAGCCTCTCGATCGACAACGTGTTCGTGTGGGCCGTCCTGCTGTCGTACTTCGGCGTGCCCAAGCAGTACCAGTTCCGGGTGCTGTTCTGGGGCGTCTTCGGGGCCCTGGTGCTGCGAGCCATCTTCATCTTCGCCGGCGTGGCCCTGATCGAGCGCTTCGACTTCGTGCTCTACGTCTTCGGCGGCCTGCTGTTGTACTCGGCCTACAAGATCTCCCGCCACGACGAGGCGCAGGTCCACCCCGACACCAACCCGGTCCTGCGGGCGGTCCGCAAGTTCGTGCCGTCGACGTCGGAGTACGACGGCCAGAAGCTGTTCACCAGGACCCAGGGGCGCCTGCTGGCCACACCCCTGTTCGCTGTCCTTCTCATGGTGGAGGCGACCGACGTCATCTTCGCCGTCGACTCCATCCCGGCCATCCTGGCCGTCAGCCGGGAGCCGTTCATCGTGTTCAGCTCCAACGCCTTCGCCATCCTCGGCCTGCGGGCCCTGTACTTCTGCCTGGCCGGCATGGCGGGCAAGTTCCGTTACCTGAACATCGGCCTGGCCGTGATCCTGGCCTTCGTCGGCGTCAAGATGCTCCTGTCCGAGGTCTACCACCTGCCCACGTGGGCCTCACTGGCGGTGATCGTCGTGGTCCTGACGGTGACCATCGTGGTGTCCCTGCGGGCCGACCGGCGGGAGGCCGTCGGCTCGTAGGACCACGAACGAACGGGGCCGACTCCGCCGGTACGTTGTGACGGGATGGGAATCGCCGACGAGGACATCGAGCGGGTCCGGGCGGCCACCGACCTGGCCGCCGTCGTCGGCGAGCACGTGGCCCTGCGCCGCTCGGGCACGCGCTGGGTGGGCCTGTGCCCGTTCCACACCGAACGGACGCCCTCGTTCTCGGTCAACGCCGAGCTGGGCTTCTACTACTGCTTCGGGTGCGCGGCCAAGGGCGACGCCATCACCTTCGTCCGGGAGATGCAGCACCTCGACTTCGTGGCCGCCGTCGAGCTGCTGGCCGGCCGGGCCGGCATCGAGCTGCGCTGGGACAACACCCGGGAGGGTGGCGAGCGCCGGCGCCGCTCGAAGCTGGTGGAGGTGCTGGGCCGGGCGGTGGAGTGGTACCACGAGCGGCTCCTCACCGCTCCTGACGCCGCCGCCGCCCGCGGGTACCTGCGGTCCCGCGGCTACGACGGTGAGATCGTCCGCCGGTTCCGCCTGGGCTGGGCCCCCGACGGCTGGGACGCCCTGTGCCGGGCGCTCTCACTGTCGACCGAGGTGGCCGGCGACACCGGCCTGGGCTTCGTCAACCAGCGGGGCAAGCTCCAGGACAGCTTCCGCGGCCGCGTCCTGTTCCCCATCTTCGACGCCCGGGGCGACCCCGTGGCCTTCGGCGGACGGATCCTTCCCGGAGGCCGGGGCCCGAAGTACAAGAACTCGCCGGCCACCGCCGTCTACGACAAGAGCGAGGTGCTCTACGGGCTCAACTGGGCCAAGTCGGAGGTGGTCGAGCACGAGGAGGTGGTGGTGTGCGAGGGCTACACCGACGTGATCGGCCTGGTCACCGCCGGCGTGGGTCGGGCGGTGGCGACGTGCGGCACGGCGCTGACCGAGCGCCACGTGGCCACCCTGCGGCGATTCGCCCCCCGTATCGTGCTCGCCTTCGACGCCGACAGCGCCGGCCAGGGCGCGGCCGAGCGGGTCTACGGGTGGGAGCGGCGCCACGAGGTCGACGTGGCCGTGGCCGCCCTGCCTCCTGATGCGGACCCGGGGGAGCTGGCCCGTACCGATCCGGAGGCCCTGCGTTGGGCAGTGGCTCAGGCCGCTCCGTTCCTCGCCTTCCGGCTGGAGCGACTGCTCTCCGGGGCGCCGCTGGCGTCGGTGGAGGCCCGTGCACGGGTGGCCGAGGAGGCTCGCGAGCTGATCGCCGAGCACCCCGACCAGATCGTGCGGGAGGACTACGCCACCAAGGTGGCGGTGCGCCTCGACGTCCGGCCCGAACACCTGCTGCGGGGCCAGGGCAGGGGCCGGGGCGCCCGGCCGGAGCCTCGTGCGGCCCGGGCCCGTCGGGCCGAGACGCTCTCCCTGCTGGCGCTGAACCTCGCCGTGCACCAGCCCCACGCCGTAGCCGACGGTCTGCACGACGTGCTCTTCGCCGACCCCCTCGAGCGCAGCGCCTACCAGGCGCTGGCATCGTCGCCGACCTTTCGGGAAGCGGTAGAGGCCGCCGAGCCAGAGGCGGCGGAGCTGCTCCACCAGCTGGCAGCCGACGAGGTGGCCGACGTCGACCCGGGCGACGTGGTGGCAATGCTGGTCCATGACGCCGTCGCCCGGCTCCTCCGCAAGCTCGACGCCGATGCCCGTACCTCCAACGGGCCACCGGTCGATCCCAACCTCATCGGCTGGCTCAAGCCACGCCAGGAGGACCTTCTCGACCACGCTCGCCGCTCGGACGCGGTGGGCCAGTTGCTACCCTTCCTGGTGGCGCGGGCCGAGGAGGGGACATGACCACCAGCACCCCCATGCCCTTCCCTCCACAGGGGCTGCCGGTCGACGAGCTCCGCCGGCTGATCGCCGTCGGGAAGGCCAAAGGCACCATCACCGTCGACGACGTGCTGGTCATCCTGGGCTCACCCGAGCCCACACCCCGGTTCATCGAGGCCATCACCGAGCTGCTCGAGGGCGAGGGCATCCACGTCGATCCCGAGGAGCCCGTGCCCGACGTGGCGCCGCCGTGCTCCCCGGCGCCGGCCGCCCCCCGCCCGCCTGCGGTGCCCCTGCGCCGGCCTCTGGCCAAGAAGCGAGGGCCGGCGGCGGCGGACAGCGAGACGACCGGCGCCGGGGCCCGGTCCCGGGGGACCACGTCCGACCCGGTGCGCATGTACCTGAAGGACATCGGCCGCGTCCCGCTGCTCACCGCCGCCGAAGAGGTCGCTCTGGCCAAGCGGATCGAGCGGGGCATCGAGGCCACCCAGCGGCTCCGCAGCCACGACACCGAGCTGACACCGGGGGCACGCGCCGCCCTCGTGGCCGCCGAGGCGGACGGTGACGACGCCCGCAAGGTACTGATCCAGTCCAACCTCCGCCTGGTGGTGTCGATCGCCAAGCGCTACCTGGGACGGGGCATGCACTTCCTCGACGTGATCCAGGAGGGCAACCTCGGGCTCATGCGGGCGGTGGAGAAGTTCGACCACACCCGGGGCTTCAAGTTCTCGACCTACGCCACGTGGTGGATCCGTCAGGCCATCACCCGGGCCATCGCCGATCAGGGACGCACCATCCGCATCCCGGTGCACATGGTGGAGACCATCCAGAAGGTCATGCGGATCCAGCGCCAGATGCTCCAGGAGCTGGAGCGCGAGCCCAGTGCGGAGGAGGTGGCCGAGCGGGTGGGGCTGACTCCGGAGAGGGTTCGCGAGATCCAGCGCATCTCCCAGGACCCGCTCTCGCTCGACTCGCCGGTGGGCGAGGAGGACGACACCAGCCTGAGCGACTTCATCGAGGACCTGCGGGCCGAGGTGCCGGCCGACATGGCGATCCGCGAGTTGCTGGTCGAGGCGGTGGAGGAGGCGCTGAAGGAGCTCAGCGAGCGGGAGCGGGAGGTGGTGCGGCTACGTTTCGGCCTGGACCCCCAGGGCCAGGCCCGGACGCTGGAAGAGGTCGGCCGGGAGTTCGGCGTGACCCGCGAGCGCATCCGTCAGATCGAGTCGAAGACCCTGGCCAAGCTGCGCCACCCGCAGCGCAGCCAGAAGCTCCGCGACTACCTCGGGCCCTGAGAGGGCCCGCCGCTCAGGCCGGAGGACCGCCGAGGGGGCGGTCGTCAGTCAGCGGCGTCGTCGGGGGCGGGACCGGCGGAAGGTCCGAGAGCGACCCTGCGGGAGGAGGGCCCGGCGGCAGGTCGGAGCGCGTCTCGTCGGCGGAGCCCGCACCGGCCTGCTGGCCATTGGTGCCCTGCTGCTCCTCGACGACCTCGTCGACGGCCTCCTTGGCCCGACCGACCCGCTCTTCGACGACCTCCCTGGCCTGCTCGATCCGCGGCTCGACGACCTCCTTGACCCGTTCGACCTGCTCGTCGACGATGGAGCGGGCCTTGTCGGCGGTGGTCTCGTAGGCGTCGCTGCGTCGCACCCTGTCGAGCATGTCGCTCAGTTGTTCGTAGCGCGCGCGGCCGGCCTTGGCGCCGAGGTAGTAGCCGGAGCCGAAGCCGAGGAGGTAACCGAGTCGAAAGCGCATGGTGTTGTTGTAACCGGTTGCGCCGGCCGGCAACCTCAGCCGGCTACTCGCCGGCGCCGAACAGATCGGCCAGGTCGGTGACCTGGTCGTCGGGCGGGATGGAGATGGCCACGTCGGCGCCGAAGTCGAAGTACTGGAGCTCGATGCGCTGGTGTCCTCCGCCACCCCCGGCCGGGAGCCGGTGCTCGTAGGCCAGCTGACGCACCCGGTCGTCGTCGTCGAGGTCGATCTCGACGGCGAGCTCGCCGTCGCCAAGGCTGGCGACGAACTGCTCGAACGCCTGGGGGTCGGTCACGGCGCCGGTGTCCTCCGCCGCCTTGCGCAGGTCGACCATGGCCCGCAAGCGGGTGGTGGGCGTGCCCCTGACCTCGCCGGCGCCCGCCTCCTCCACTGAGCCCTCGACCACGCCGGCAAGGAAGGCGAGCTGGGTGTTGGGGTCGTTGGAGGTCAGGCCCGACAGCTGCGTCATGTCCATCCCGGTCGCCGACTCGAGGGCGGCGGGGTCGATCCGGATCCACGGTGTCGGAGCTCCCACCATGGTGGCGAAGAACGGGGACCGGACGTACGAGACCGCACCGTCGACGACGCTCTCCAACTCGCCGTCGACGTCGTCCACCCCGGCTTGGCGCAACAGCTCGCCGAGGTCGGAGCGGGAGGATGCCTGCTGGTTCTCGAAGTCGATCTCACCCTCACCGCCAAAGGTGACGGCGCCCGAGCCGGCGCCGTTCACGTCGACGACCGTGGCCGTGAAGGTGCTGCGGGCGGTGCCGGCTGCGGTGGTGGCCGCCGGAGCGGCGGCGAGTCGGTCCTCGGGCGTGGCCACCGTCGAGTTGCTGGACGCCGTGGTGTTCTCGGCTGTTCCGGTGGCGTCACCGGCAGGAGACGAAGAGGGAGCGGCGTCGTCGGAGCCGCACCCGGCGGTGGCGATCAGGAGGCTGACGATGGCGAGGGGGGCGAGGCGGGCGCGAGGGCGCATGCGGAGCTCCTTTCGAGGAGTCGGCGACGGCTCCGAGGAGCGAGGGCGAGGGGGCCGGCAGCGGCACTCCCACGGTACGCAGCAGTATGCGGCGCGGTCGTCCCCCGGTCAACGTCGATGTGATTCGGGCTCGCCCCGGAGATACTGGGCAGATGGAAGGCGACGACGGCGCCCTGGAGTGGATGCGCCACAACGCACGCCGGGTGGCGGTGGCGGTGCTGGGAGGCGCCCTCATCATCGTGGGCGTCGCCCTCCTCGCGCTGCCCGGGCCCGGCATGGTCGTCGTCGCAGCTGGGTTCGCGGTGCTGGCTACGGAGTTCCCCTGGGCCAAGTCGTGGCTGGCCGCGGCACGGCGCCGTGCCCGCGGCGCCGGTGACGCCCTACGCCAGCGGGTCCGCCGGGCGCAGGACTGAGCGCCCGGCGCCGGCTCGTGGCTCCTTCCTACTACGACGTTCTCGGAGTCCCTGCGAACGCCAGCGCGGAGGCCATCCGGCGCGCCTACCGGGGCGGCGCGCGGGAGCTGCATCCCGACCGCCGGACGGAGGCCTCGCCGGAGGAGTCAGCCGCCGCCGCCCGCGCCATGCAACAGCTCAACGAGGCGTGGAGGGTGCTGGGGGACCCCGTCCGGCGGTCGCACTACGACCGGGCGCTGGCGGATGCGGCTCGTGCGGCCCGGCCGGTCCATCCGGTCGGTGACGAGCAGCCCTACCCGCGCCCTCCGGCCGAGCCGGAGGACGTGGGCGTGGCCGTGACGGTGGTGCGGGGCCTGCCGTGGGTCGTGATGCTGACCGTGTTGCTCCTCATCTTCGTCTTCACCGCCTTCGCCGGCGGCGGCTCCGACGGTCGGCCGAGCGCCTCCGACCTGGTCGGCAGGTGCGTGGAGGTGCAGCCAGGCTCGGAGATCCGCGCCGTGCCGTGCGCAGAGCCGAACGACGGGCGCGTCGACCTCGTCGCCGTCCGCTCCTCGCTGTGCCCCTCGGGGGCCGCCGTGGTGCGCATGCCCGGTGAGCGCAGCTGGCTGTGCCTGCGCGACCCGACGACCGACTGACCCGCGAGGGGACGTCCTGTCGCCGGCGGCACCACGAGCCGCCTGCGGCGGGCCTGCTCGGTACATTGGTCACGTGGCCGCTCCGTTCGCCCCGTGGTCTCTGAGCGGCGAGAGCCTGGTGGGTCTGGCGCGCTGTCCCGAGCCTCTCGGTCCGGTGCCGTGGGGGCTCCGGCCGCTGCCCGGACCGGTCCTGATCATGGCCGTGTGCTACACGAGCTCGCCGGTCGGGCCCTACCTCGAGATGGCCATCGGTGAGCCGGCCCGCCTCGGCATGCGTCCCGGCTGGTGCATCACCACCATGGTCGTCGACTCGGCCGAGTCCCGGATGGGGGGCAAGCTGAACTGGGGGTTCCCCAAGCAGCTGGGGAGCCTGGTGTGGAACAGCGACGGGGCCGAGCGCGAGCTCCGGTGGGTGGAGCGCGACGTGGTCATCCGGGGTCGGGTCATGGGCCTCCCGCTGCCCATGTTGCTGCCGGTGCGGACCGTCCAGCGCCGCGGTGACGGACCGGTGGTGGTCCCCGGACGGCTGCGGGGCCGGGCCAGGCCGGCCCGCGTCGAGGTCGATGTTCCCGAGGACGACGCCCTCTCCCCGCTGGCCGGGCGTCACGCCGGTCTCCACGTCGCCGGCATGCGCCTGCTGATGCGGCCCGCCCGCCAGCCGGTCGGCTTCGCATCGACCCTGCGTGCGCCGCTGAGAGCGCCTGAGCCCGCGCTATGTTGGGACGCTCCCGGGCGATTGGCTCAGCGGTAGAGCGCTGCCTTCACACGGCAGAGGTCACTGGTTCGAATCCAGTATCGCCCAC
>JAHWJR010000054.1 GCA_019348335.1 Actinomycetota bacterium | reverse complement strand
CGGGGGGCGACCAGGGCCAGCAGCCGGGAGCGGGAGCGGTCGATCTCGTCCTGGAGCAGGCGCTCGAGCACCGGTCCGAACATGGCGCCCCCGTAGTGCAGGTGCATGGTGAGCCGGCTCCCCGCGCCCGCGGCCGGTTCGACCTGGGCCTCGAGCACCCAGCTGGAGTGGTCCCGGCCGTCGTGCTCCAGCCGCTCGAAGCGAGCCACCGCCGGCGCCCGGTGGTCGGTGCGGACCATCCGCAGTCGCTTGGAGCGGGCAAGGGGCCCGAGCCGGGCCCGGAGGTCGACCAGCCACGCCGGGCCGGGGTCACCCTCCATGGCCGGCGCCGGCTGGGCCCGCGCCACCAGGTCGAGCCACTCCGGGTACTTGGAGAGATCGTCGACCCAGACGAAGAGCGCCTCGGGCGGGCACGGTGCGTCGAGGTGGGCGGCAGCGTCCACTGCCACCTTCTAGCGCACCGGCGCCCCGGGCGCGCGCCCGGAGGCGCCACCGAGCGTTCACCCGGGCCGAGGCCGGCCGGTTAGCGTGGCTCCGGTGCGCGGACGTGGCACCGGACCGGCGCTGTGAACCTGATCGCTCCGGGGGAGCACCAGCTCCTGGTCTTCTGGGCACAGCTCTCGCTGCTGTTGCTGACCGCCCGCCTGCTCGGCCAGCTCATGAAGCGCATCGGCCAGCCCGCCGTGGTCGGCGAGCTGGCCGCCGGCCTGGTCCTCGGTCCCTCCTTGCTGGGGCGGACCCTGCCCGGCGTCGCCGACTGGCTGTTCCCGGCCGACGACGTGCAGTCCGGCATGTTGTTCACGGTCAGCTGGCTGGGGGTGATGTTCCTCCTCGTCGGCACCGGGTTCGAGACCGACCTCACCCTCATCCGCCGCCTGGGGCGGGCAGCCGCGCTGGTGGCCGCCGGCAGCCTGCTCGTGCCCATGGTGCTGGGGGCGGGCCTGGGAGCCGTCCTGCCTCCGGTGTTCAGCGACAGTCCCGACCAACGGCTCGTCTTCGTGCTGTTCATGGCCACCGCCCTCAGCATCTCCTCGCTGCCGGTCATCGCCAAGGTCCTGAACGAGATGGGCCTCATGCGTCGCAACTTCGGGCAGATGACGCTGGCGGCCGGCATGGCCAACGACGTCGTGGGGTGGATCCTCCTCGGCGTCATCGCCGGGCTCGCCCAGGCCGGCGAGGTCGAGCTCGACTCGCTGGCGGTGGCCCTGGTGGGGATGGCCGTGTTCGTCGTCGGCGCCCTCACGGTGGGCCAGCGGGTCGTCGACGCCCTGCTCCGCCAGCTGCGGCAGCGGGAGGCGGGCGTGACCGGGTCCTTCACCGCGGTGGTGGTCGTGGCCTTCGCCGCCGGGGCCATCACCCAATTCCTCGGGGTGGAGGCGGTCATCGGGGCGTTCGTCGCCGGCATCGTGCTCGGGCGCTCCAAGTTCAAGCAGGAAGAGGTGGAGCACCACCTGGAGGTGGTGACCTCGGGCGTCTTCGCCCCCATCTTCTTCGCCACCTCGGGCCTGCGGGTCGACCTGGGCCTGCTGGGTGACCCCCAGATCCTGTTCTGGGGCGTGGTGGTGATCCTGGTCGCCAGCATCGCCAAGTTCGCCGGCGCCTGGGCCGGCGCCCGGGCGGCTCGCCTGCCCGGCCGGGAGGGCATCGCCCTCGGCGTGGGGCTGAACGCCCGCGGGGCGGTCGAGATCGTCATCGCCACCATCGGGCTCTCCCTGGGCGTGCTCAACCAGGCCTCCTACACCGTGGTGGTGCTCATGGCCATGGTCACGTCGATGACCGCCGGGCCGCTGCTGCGCGCCGTGGCCCGCAGCTGGCAGGGCACCGACGAGGAGCAGCGCCGGCTGCAACGGGAGGAGTCGGTCAGCCGCAACGTCATGGTGCGCTCGCACCGGTTGCTGCTCCCCAGCCAGGGAGGGAGCAACTCCATCGTCGCCGCCCAGCTCCTGCACTACGCCTGGCTGGAGGACGTGGAAGCCACCGTGCTGTCCGTAGGGGACGCTGACGAGGAGGGGGTGCGGGCGGTGGTCGACATCTTCGACGACCGGCCGGTGACCATCGAGCGGGTGAGCTCCGACGACGCTCCCGACGCCATCCTGCGCCAGGCGCGGCTGGGCTACGGAGCCATCGGCGTGGGGGCCCCCGACGCTCGGGGGCCGTGGATCCTCTCGCCCATCGTCGACGAGCTGCTGACCTCCACCGCCATCCCCGTGGTCATCGTCCGCCGGGCCCGCAACCTGGACCGGCCGCTGCCGCCGGCCTTCGCCCGCGCCCTGGTGCCGGTGTCGGCCACCACCGCCTCCCGAGCCGCCCAGGAGATCGCCTTCAACGTCAGCGCCAACATCGGCACGGAGGTCGTGCTCACCCACGTGGTCAACCCGGCGGCGGTGTCGGCCCGCCCGGCTTCACGACCGGACGGCCGCGGCCGCGCCGACGACCACTCGGGCCCGTCCTCGACACGGGGCACGGCGGTGGAGGCCCAGACCGACGTTGCCGCCAAGCTCACCGACCGGGCGGAAGCGTTCGCCGCCGAGCTCGGGGCCCGGGCTCGTACCATCTCCCGCTCCGGGAGTTCCCCGGCCGACGAGATCGTGGCCGCCGCCCTCGACGAGCAGGTCGACCTCGTGGTCCTCGGCGCCAACCTCCGCCAGATCGAGGGTCGGCCGTTCCTGGGCCACGTCGTCGAGCAGGTGCTGGAGGAGTGCGACACCACGGTGGTGGTGGTCGCCACTCCGTCGGGGCCCCACGGTTAGCAGCCCCGGACCCGGTCGGAGCCGCTCCGGTGTGCGGAAAGGCCGCCACTGCACGTCATGATTGGTGCAATTTGGCGTCAGAGAGTGAGAATGTGGGAGGGCGGCAGGCGAACTGGTCCTGGCCGGCTGTTCATGGACGGCGCTTTGGGGGAAGGGAGTACGACCATCGAGGTCAAGCGGCTCTTCTACGGTGACGCCAGCAGCGTCGGTGAGGCCCGGTTGTTCGTGCGCGACGCGCTTTCGGAGACCGACGCGCCCGAGGACGTGGTCGACTCCGCCGTCCTGCTGGTGAGTGAGCTGGCGACCAACGTCACGCTCCACGCCCGCACCGACGTGCGGGTGACGGTCCGTTTCGAGGGCCAGTCGCTCTGGGCCGAGGTCAAGGACTGGAACTCGCGCCTTCCCCAGGCCTGCCTCCCTCCCGAGGACGCCACCACCGGGCGGGGTCTCCAGCTGGTGGAGGCCATCGCCTCGAGCTGGGGAGTCCACCGCGACAGCGACGGCAAGGTGGTGTGGTTCGAGCTCCGCGTCGCCCGCTCCACGCCGGTGAACGGCAACGGCGCCTCGGCCAACGGCACCTCCGTCAACGGCGTCTCGCCCTAGCCCGCTGGTTCAGCACACCAGCGTGCTGGCGCTGTTGCTCAACGCTCGGGCGGCGGGCTGGCGCCGGACATGGCCAGAAAGCTCAGGATGGTCGCCGATGCGGGGCCGACGGCGTCCATGAGCGGCGTCGTCCCCACCGCCACGCCGTAGCCCGCCAGTCCGTCGACCGCCTCGTCCAACGACACGACGCCGGCAACGGTCTCTTCCACCACGTCGAGCCGACGGGGGTAGGCGTACTCGCCCCGGAACCCGTGCTCGTCGATCACGACCCGCCCCCACAGGTCGACCTCGCCCACCACCAGCGGGCCGGGGACCAGGCACAGTGCGTCGGCGTGCAGGGCAGCCACGTCGACACTGGCATGGACGCCACAGGCGCACCCGAGGTCAGGGGTGTCGTGCCCGGCGACCCCCGCCCCGGCGCACCGGGCGACCAGGGGCCGGGCCGGCTCCCAGGTGAAGCCTCGCTGCGACACCGACTGCAACCGTATCTCCGGCGTGAGGCGCCAGTAACGCCAACCGCGCCGCGGGTCGTCTGGGGATCGCCGCTCGATCCGGCTGCCAGCCGGCTCGCCGGCGCTCACGCCAGGTTCCTAGCTGCCGGTGCCGGTGCCGGTCGCGCCCTGCCGGCCCACCGCCCACTGCGCCATCTCGGGGTAGTCGGCCACGTCGGCGGCGAGTGTGCACGTGTCGTCGTTCTGCCACAGGGCCGTGGCGCGGGCGTGGCAGGCGGGGTGGAAGGTCATCGAGGTCGGGCACATCATCTGGCTGACCGACATCTCTGCCCGCACCGCCTCGTCGGCGGGGACGGGCTGGCCACAGACATCGCACATCGGAGCAGGTGTCATGGGTCCAGCCTACGGCGGCGGCCCGGCGATGAGAACGGGTTCAACCAAGGGCGGTGCGGGCTCGGCGGCTGGCGTCGAGCAACTCGACGGTCGCCTCGTGCCGCGGCCGGAACACGACCTCGTCGGCCGGTCCGTCCTCGACGATGCGGCCTCCGACGACGACCACGATGCGGTCGGCGACGTGACGGGCCAGGGCCAGGTCGTGGGTGATGAACACCACGGTGGCGCCGTGGCGGTCCCGCAGCCGCTTCACCAGCTCGAGGATGACGGCTCGCAGCGAGGCGTCGAGCATGGACGCCGGCTCGTCGGCCACCACCAGGTCGGGACGGGCCACGATGGCCCGGGCAAGGGCGACCCGCTGGCGTTGCCCGCCCGAGAGCTGGTGGGGATGACGGCGGCGGAAGGTCTCGACCGGGGTCAGCCCCACCTCGGCCAGCGCCTCGGTGACGGCGGCGGACCGCTCGTGGCGAGGGGTGCCGGCGATGGCGAGGGGCTCAGCGACCAGCCACTCCACCCGCCGGCCCGGGTGCAGCGAGCTGTAGGGGTCCTGGAACACCAGGTGCATGCGCCGGCGAAGGTGCCGCAGGCGCCGCTGGCTCAGCCCGGTCAGGGGCTGACCGTCGAAGGTCACCTCGCCGGCCTCCGGGCGCACCATCCCGAGGATCGTCCGGGCGAGCGTCGTCTTGCCGGCGCCGCTCGGGCCCACCAGGGCCACGATCTCGCGGCGGTGGACGGTGAGGTCGACGCCGTCCAGTGCGAGGGTGCCGCCGGGCGCTCCCTTCTGGTCGAAGGCGACCCGCACGCCGGTCAGCTCGAGCAGTGGGGCCTCGTTCACGGCGGGTTGCCCTCGGCGACGGCCACCGGATCGACGAACAGGTCCGCCACCCGTTCGTCGCCGGCGCAGAAGCACGCCGCCGCCCGGCCGGCGCCGAGCTCGACGAGGACGGGTCTGGAGGCGGTGCACTCCGGGCCCACGCACGGGCACCGGGGCGCGAACGAGCAGCCGGCGGGGAGCCGGGACAGGTCCGGCGGCTCGCCCGGCACCGCCCCCAGCCGGCTGCGAGGCCCGTAGAGATCGGGGAAGGAGCTCAGCAGCAGCTTGGTGTACGGGTGGCGGGGATCGCCGATGAGCTGGTCGACGGGGCCGCGCTCGATCACCTCGCCGGCGTACATGATCGCCAGGTCGTCGACCCAGCGGGCCAGGAGCGGCAGCTCGTGGCTGATGATGAGCAGGTCCAGGTCGAGCTCGCGGACCAGGCCGCCGAGCAGCTCCATGATGGTGACCTGATTGACCACGTCGAGGCCGGTGACCGGCTCGTCGGCGATGACCAGGCGGGGGTCGTTGACCAGGGCCATGGCGATGAGCACCCGTTGACGCATGCCGCCGCTGAACTGATGGGGGTAGTCATGGTGGCGACCAGCCGGGATCCCCACCCGCTCGAGCAGCTCGCCGGTGCGGGCCCGGGCCTCGGCCGCCGGGCACGTGAGCTCGGCCGCCTCGGCCACCTGGCGGTGGATGGTCCGGGCCGGGTTCAGCGCGTTCATGGCGCTCTGGGGCACGAGGGCCACCTCACGACCTCGCACCCGGGCCACGCTGGTGCGACCGATCCGGCGCAGGTCGCGGCCACCGAACATGACCTCGCCCTCGACGACCCGCCCCGGGTCGGGCACCAGGCCGACCAGGGCCAGGGACAAGGTGCTCTTCCCACTGCCCGACTCCCCCGCCAGCCCCATGGTGCGGCCCCGGCGGACCACGAGGTCGACGTCGCGCACCGCCTCCACGGGCCGGCCCCCGCCCTCGAAGCGGACGCTGAGGTGGCGGACCTCCAGGGTCGTCCCCTCGGTCTGGGGCTCCGCCTCGGTGGTGGGGCGGGGCCGGCGGCGGCCTCGGCGCCCGGCGTTGCGGGCCAGCCGGGGCTCGGCCCACTCCTCCACGCAGTAGCTGACCAGGGCCAGACCGAGCACGAGGGCGCCCAAGGCGAACCCGGGCGGGAGCACCCACCACTTCCACGCCTCGGTGAGCACGGCGTTGCTGGAGTTGGCGAAGAACAGCATGGTGCCCCAGCTCACGCGGTCGGGATCGCCGAGCCCGAGGAAGGCGATCCCCGCCTGGACGACCACGGCAACCGTGGCCGCCCGCACCAGCTGGGACGACATCAGCGGCACCAGCCGGGGCAGCACGTGGGTCAGTGCCACCCTCGTGCTCGAGGCGCCCATGGCCTCGGCGGCGGCGACGTGGCCGAGCTCGCGGACCTTGAGCACCTGGGATCGCAGCAAGCGTGCCGGTCGGGCCCACAGCACGCCGGCGATCAAGAGTGTGATCACCGGCAGGCTCCGCCCGAGGAACGCCGTGAGCACCAGCACGAGCACCAGCAACGGGAGGGTGAGGGCGAGATCGACCAGGCGCATCAGCACCACGTCCCACCAGCCGCCCCGGTAGCCGGCGAGCAGCGCCACCACCGTGCCGACGAGCAGCGCGAGCACGGCGGCGCCCAGACCGACCGACACCGACACGCGGGCGCCATGGAGCAGCTGGGCGAACAGGTCCCGTCCGATGTCGTCGGTGCCGAGCCAGTGCTCCCCGGAAGGAGACAGGAACGGGGAACCGACGCTGCGCTCGGGCGGGTGCTCGGCGATGACCGAGGCACCCAGGGCGCCTCCCACCACCAGGGCGAGCAGGGCGAGGCCCACCATGCCGAGGATGCGGGCGGGACGGGACACCCGGGAGCCGGCGGCCGGCTCCACCGGCTCCGGGAGGAGGACGGCCGGGGTGGTCACTGCGCCCGCAGCCGCGGGTCGAGGCGTGGGTACACCAGGTCGTTGAGGAAGTTGGCGGCGATGGCGATCAGGGCCAGGACGAGGAACACGGCCTGGAGCATCGGGTAGTCCCGGCTCAGCACGCTCTGAAAGGCCAGCGTGCCCAGACCGGGGTACGAGAAGACGGTCTCCACCACGGTGGCGGCGCCGACCAGCGTCGAGAAGCCCAGGAAGGTGGCGGTGGAGACGGGCAGCAGAGCGTTCTGCTGGGCGTGCCGGCGCACTCCCTTCTCGTCGAGTCCCTTGGCCCGGGCCATGAAGACGTAGTCCTCGTCGAGCTCGGAGAGCAGGGCCGAACGGGCCACCACGAACACCGACGCCAGGCCGGTCAGGGTCAGGGTCGCCAGGGGCAGCGCCAGCCGGCGGGCCACCTCGACGAGGAAGCGGGCCCCGCCCACCTCCGACGCCGGCACGGCGCCATAGAGCGGGAAGAGGTCGAGTCGCACCGAGAAGACCAGCAACAGCAGCAGCCCCACGAAGAAGGCGGGCAGGGCGTCGATGAACAACACGCTCACCAGTGAGGCCAGGTCGACGCCCGACCCGCGGCGCCAGGCGGCGAAGAACCCCAACGCCGTCCCCACCAGCGCGGACAGCACCACCGCCCCGCCGACCAGCAGCAACGACCACCCGAGCCGCTCGGCGATGACGGAGCGCACGGGCCGCCCGTCGCGCACCGACACCCCGAGGTCGCCGCGGGTGAGGCCGCCGAGGTAGGTGACGAGCTGGCGCGGCACGGACTCGTCCAGCCCGTAGCGGTCGAGCAGCTCCGCCCGTTCCTCGGCGCTGACGGAACCCGCCTGGGGAGGCACGAGGTAATCGACGGGGCCGCCCGGAGCCAGGCGGGGCAGGGCGAAGTTCAACAGCACCGCCCCGGCCACGACGACCACGTACTGGCCGAGCCGTCGTCCCCGTCGCCGGGTGGCCGTCACTCCTCGATCGTGTTCGCCGATCCCCGCCGGCGAACGAGGACGAACACCACGGCGGCTCCGAGCACGGCGCCCAGCAGCAGCAGGCCCACGACGGCTCCGGAGCTGTCGTCACCACCCCCCTCGCCCGTGGCGCCCTCGACACCGGCGTCGGCCGCGCCCTCCTCGGCGGCGGCCTCCTGGTCGGTCCCGGCGTACTCCTCCAGGAACGACCGCTTGGTGAACACGCCGTGGCCGGGGTCGGCCACCCACTGGTCGTACGCCTCGGTGCGGTACGCCCAGCGGCCCTCGGGATAGGCGAGGACCACGGCCGGCGCCGCCTCGGCGAAGATCTCCTGTGCCTGGCTCAGGCTCTCCTGGCGCTCGTCGAGGTCCTGGCCGAGCGCACGTTCCACCGCGGCGTCGAAGTCGGGGTTGCTGAAGCCGGTGAAGATGGCTCCGATGGTCCGGGGGCCGGGGCTGTGGAAGAAGAAGAACAGATGGTCCGGGTCGGCGTGGGCGTGCGACTCCAGGAAAGTGGTGTACATGTCGTAGTCCGGAGCCTGGCCGGGCGCCGGCGGACGCCGGCGAGCGCTGAGCGCCGCCGGGTCGATGGGCTCCACCGTGACGTTCACGCCGATGTCGGCGAGCTGTTCGGCCGCCACCTGGGCGCTGCGGACCTGAGGCGGGCTGAAGGAGTCGGCCAGGACGGTGAAGCGCAACGGGGTTCCGTCCGGCCCCACCCGGACGCCATCGGGCCCGGGGGCGTAGCCGGCCTGGTCGAGCATGACCTTCGCCCCCTCGGGGTCGAACTCGTGGCCCCCGGTCGGGTGGGCCCACGGCGAGTCGGGGTGGGTCCAGGTGTCGTTGCCGGGCCGGGCGGCGCCCTGGAACACGGCGGCGACCACGGCATCGCTGTCGATGCCCATGCTGAGCGCCTTGCGGACCACGGCGTCGTCGAGCAGGGGGCGCTTGGTGTTGAACATCAGCGACAGCGACTGGAACTGCGTGCCCTCGATGAGGCCGAACTCGTCGTTCGACTGGAACTGCTGTGCGAGCTGCGGGGGGAGGGTTCGGGTCACGAAGTCGAGCTCGCCGCTCTGCAGGCCCCCGAACGCCGCCGACGGGTCCTGCACCAAGCTCAGCCGCAACTCGTCGACCAGCGGCGCGCCCTTGAAGTAGTCCGGGTTGGCCACGAGCCGGTTGGAGCGGTCCGGCTCCAGCTCGACCATCTCGAACGGCCCCGTGCCCACCGGCAGGGTGGTGGTGTCGGCCGACGGGTCGGCGACGTCCGACCAGATGTGCTCGGGCAGGATGGGCAGGTCGCCACCAGGGATGAGCTCGAAGGCAGGGACCGGCTCCTCGAAGTCGAGACGCACCGTGGTGTCGTCGATCACTTCGGTCCCGGCCAGCACCGGGAACCCGAAGACGTGGTGCCCGTAGCGCCCGGGCCCGCCGATGTCCTTGAAGTACTGGAAGGTGAAGGCCACGTCCTCTGCGGTGAACGGTTCGCCGTCGTGCCAGGTGACGTCGTCACGCAGGCTCACCGTCCAGCTGCTCTTGTCGTCGGACGGCTCGGCTCCCGTGGCCAGCCACGGCTCGGGGTCGACCCGGGCCTGCGACCAGAACAGCGTGTCGTAGACCAGGTTGTAGAGGTCGTGGGTGTAGGGAAGGGCGGCCGGCGGAGTGAAGGGGTTGAAGTTCCCCTCGAAGGCGTGCAGCCCCACCCGCACGATGCGCTCCTCGTCCTCCTGGGCCGTGGCCGCCCCCGGGGCGACGGTGGACAGCAGAACGGTGACAACGACTGCGAACAGTGCCCGCAGGCGCCACGGGCGGTGCGTGTCGGTCACGGTGGTGGTCCTCCGATGCAGTCGTGAGCATGGCCGCAGGCGGCCACCTTCTTGCGAGCACCATGGAGCATAGAACGAGAGGTCCGGCACACCACTGCATGCAGCGGGCACCCACGGCGCGCGTGGTGTCGTCCCCCGCCCGCAGCGGGGTGACCCTCAGCCGAGGTGGATCAGCTCGGACCCCCCGTCGGCCACCTCGGTCAGGATCTCCGAGAGGGGTCGCAGGACGCCGCCGATGGCGGCCACCTGGTCGTCGGACACCTCACGGGTGTCGACACAACCGGGTCAGAGCGAGACGAGGAACGGCCC
>JAHWJR010000240.1 GCA_019348335.1 Actinomycetota bacterium | reverse complement strand
CGGTAGCGGTTGAGCATCCCTTGCACGGTGCGCGACAGGCCGTCCAGGGCGGGCATGGAGTGCTCGAGGTGCTGCTCGCCCTCGCCGGTGATGGCGTAGACCCGGCGGGCGGGACCGCGCACCGGGGTGCTCCAGTAGGAGGAGACCAGACCTTCGTCGGCCATGGTCCGCAACGCCCGGTAGAGCCCGCCGGTGGTGGGCGGGATCTCCACGCCGAGCTCGGCGAGGCGCCCCATGAGCTCGTAGCCGTGGCCCTCCTGCTCGCGCAGCAACAACAGGATGGCCGGGCGCAGCAGGCTGCGGGAACGGATCTCCGCCGGCTCCTGGGGTTGTACAAGGCTCACGGCAACAGACATGGTCCCTCCGGTCGCTCTCCCGAGCCCAAGGTTCGTTGTTCGATCAGCGACGGTCCACCGCCGCCCTGCGCGGCGCTGCACCCGTGTTCGTCGCTGCGCCGCCCGGCGGATTGGATGTTCTCGGCGCACCTCTTCGTCGCTGCTCTGCATGGCAGACCTCGCCGCGTCAGAGGGCGTCGAGACCCTCCTCACCGGTGCGGATGCGCACCGCCCGCCCGACCGGGGTGACCCAGATCTTGCCGTCACCGATCTTGCCCGTACGGGCGGCGGCGGCGATCGCCTCGACCACCTTGTCGGCATCCAGGTCGTCCACCAGGACCTCCACCTTCATCTTGGGGACGAAGTCGATGGTGTACTCCGTGCCCCGATAGGTCTCGGTGTGGCCGCCCTGGCGACCGAACCCCTTCACCTCGCTGGCGGTGATGCCCTGTACCCCGATGCCCTTCAGGGCGTCCTTCACGCCGTCGAGCACGTGGGGCTTGACGATGGCAGTGATCAGTTCCACGACTTCCTCCTCAGACCTTGGCGGGAACTCGGGGCGCACCGCGGACCGCGGTGTCCATGGTGGGCACGACGTCCGGTCCGTAGCCGGGAGCCCCGTGTTCGAGGACGTCGAGGCCGGCGATCTCCTCCTCCTCGCTCACCCGGAGCCCGACCGTCGCCCTGATGAGCAGGAAGACCAGACCGGAGGCGATGGTGACGAAAAGGAACACGGCGAGCACTCCGATGGCCTGGGTACCCAGCTGGCCCAGCCCGCCGCCGTAGAACAGGCCGGCGTCCTCGGTGGCGACGAAGCCGTCGGCCTTGGTGGCGAACAGCCCCACGGCGAGGGTTCCCCAGGCACCGCAGACACCGTGCACGGAGACGGCGCCCACAGGGTCGTCCACCCGGCGGCGCTCGAGCAGCTGCACGGACAGCACCACGATGACGCCGCCGATCAGGCCCGCCCACATGGCGCCCCAGTTGTCGAGGGCACCGCAGCCGGCGGTGATGCTCACCAGGCCGGCCAGCATGCCGTTGGCGGCCATGCCCACGTCGGGATAGCCGCTGCGCACCCAGATGGTGAGGGTGGCGGCCACGGCGCCGGTGGCGGCGGCGATGAGGGTGGTGACGGCGATGTCACCGACAGCCAGGTCGGCGGCCAGCTCCGAGCCGGGGTTGAAGCCGAACCAGCCGATGAAGAGGATGAACACGCCGAGCACGACGAACGGTATGGAGTGGCCCGGGATGGCCCGCGGCTTGCCGTCGGCGCCGTACTTGCCGAGCCGGGGCCCCAGGATGAGCGCACCCATCAGCGCCGCCCAGCCGCCGACGCTGTGGACGATGGTGGAGCCGGCGAAGTCCCCGAACGGCACCTCGAGTTGCGAGAGCCAGCCGCCGCCCCACATCCACCGCACGACGACGGGATAGATGAAGGCGGTGATGGCGAAGCTGTAGAGGAAGTAGGCCTTGAACTTGGTGCGCTCGGCCATCGCTCCGGACACGATGGTGGCGGCGGTGGCGGCGAAGGCGGCCTGGAAGAGGAAGTTGGTGGCCAGGGTCAGCGACGACTCGTCGAACCCGGCCGGGTCGAGGAACCAGCCTCCGAGGCCGAAGAAGGAGTTGCCCTCGGGCCCGTAGGCGATGGAGAACCCGACGGCGGCGAAGGCGAGGACGCCGGCCGACATGTCCATGAGGTTCTTCATCATGATGTTGGCCACGCTCTTGGCCCGGGTCAGCCCCGCCTCCACCAGAGCGAAGCCGGCCTGCATGAACAACACCAGCACGGCGGCGAAGAAGACGAAGATGTTGTCGAGGATGTACTGGGTGTCGGGTTCGGCGGGCCGGTCGAACGCCCACGCCGGCCCCGCCATCCCGACGGTCGCCAACCCCACCAACGTGGCTGCAACAACGAGCTTCCTGCGCACACGATCTCCTCTCGAAACTGGCTCGAACCTGAACGTATGCAGGGGCGGTTTCCCGGCCGTTGTCGGCGTGTTACGCCTCGGGCACCTGTTGCTGACCACAATCTGAAGGCTCGAGCAGGTAGCCACGGGAGCGCACCGTTCGCAGTGCCAGGCCCACCGAGGCCAACCGCCGGCGCAGGCGGGCGATGTGGACGTCGAGGGTGTTGCGAAGTCCGGGACCGTCGGGCCAGGCGGCACCGACGAGCACCTCCCTCGGGACCACCCGGCCCCTGCGCTCCAGGAGCACCGCCGCCAGCCGGCTCTCCAGCGGGCTCAGCGACACCAGGGCCTCACCAACGCGGAGCACCCCGGCGTCCAGCACCGGAGTGACCTCGACGTGGTTCCGGCAACGGACCAGCAGCGCCTCGACCCGCGCCTTGACCTCGGATTCCCCCGCCGAGGCCCGAGCCCACTCCTCCAGGCAGTCGTCCGGTCCGGGCGGCGACGCCGCGTCGTCGACCAGGAGCAGGCGGGGCGTGCCTTCGTGGCGCAGGCGCTCTCGGCGGCTGCGCTCCGACGGCCATCGCAGAACCACCACGTCCACGCTGCTCGAAACTACGGAGCCTCTATTGCGTGCCGGTTTCTGCTGCGTGAACGGGGGGCGCTGTTACGTGCGGAAGTTCTCGAAGTAACGGCTGGGGGTGGGGCCGCGCTGGCCCCGGTACTTCGAGCCCAAGGTCCCCGAGCCGTAGGGCTGGTCGGCGGGCGTGGTCATCTGCAGGAAGCTGATCTGGCCGATCTTCATGCCCGGGTACA
>JAHWJR010000239.1 GCA_019348335.1 Actinomycetota bacterium | reverse complement strand
CACACCGGCGGCCAGGGCCACGAGCTCGAGAATGTCCATGCCACTCCAATGAGGGACCGCGCGCCGCGGCCCGGAAAGCGTTCGGCGACCGTGCCGTTGTACCCACGCCGGGCGGAAGACCCATCCCGCCGCCGGCGGACGGGCACCGAGCGGCCTACGCTTCCGCGCCTCTGGTGCTGGCGGGCGGACCCCGTCGAGGAGGGATACCGGTGACGTTCTCGCTCGTGGCCCGCTGCAAGGCCACCGGCCAGCTCGGCGTGGGCGCCATGACGGGGATGGTGGGAGTGGGCAAGCTCGTCGCCCACGCCCGGCCCCGCGCCGGGGCCGTGGCCACCCAGGCCATGATCAACCCCTACCTCGGCTTCGACGGTCTGGCGCTCATGGCCGAGGGCGTCGCCGCGCCGGACACGCTGAACCGGCTGCTCGAACGTGACCCGGGACGGGCCTACCGCCAGTGCGGCCTGGTCGACGCCGAGGGCGACTCCGCGGCCTGGACCGGCCCGGAGGCCCCGTCCTGGGCCGGGCACCGCACCGGTCGCGGCTACAGCGCCCAGGGCAACCGGCTGGTGGGGCCCGAGACCCTCGACACCCTCGTGGAGGCGTTCCACGCCGCCGAGGGAAGGGAGTTGGCCGAACGCCTCCTGCTCGCCCTCGAGGCCGGTGCCTCCACCGGCGGGGACCGACACGGCGAGGTGTCAGGGGCCATCTATGTCGTCGACACCGAGCAGTACCCCCTGTGGGACGCCCGAGTGGACCACGCCGACGAACCCGTCGCCGAGCTGCGGGCCTTGTACCAACGCTTCGCCGAGGAGCTGGTCCCCGTGGTGCGCCGGCTGTCCACCCGCCAGGACCCCCTCGGCCAGGCGACCAGGGACCTGATGCGGGGCGAGGAGCCCGGGGCGTCGCAGTAGGCGGCGCCGGTCAGTCGCGCGCTCCTCCGGGGAGCTCGTCGGGCGGGGCTGCCGTCTCCCCCACGCCCGTCGCCAGCTCCTGCTGCCGCAGCGTGCCACCCGCCTCGGGATCGAGCGGAGGCGTGTCCATGCCGGCGCGGTCTCGGAACCCCTCGACCACCTCCTCGATGGCCTCGAGTGACGTGCGCGACGGGCTCCACCCGAGCTCGGAGCGAGCGCGAGCGGTGTCCATGACCGGCAGGCTCAAGGCGAGGTCGACCAGCATGGGGCTGGCCGGCACCAGGTGGAGGCGCCAGGCGGCGGCGACCGCCGCCCGCACGGGCCAGGCCGGCAGCTTGACCGGCCGGGCGTCGAAGAGCTCGCCCAGGGTCCGGGCGTCGACCACCGGGTCGGCGGCGAGGTTGAACGCTCCGCGCACCGGCCTCAGCAGGGCGAGGCGGTAGGCCTCGGCGGCGTCCTCGCTGTGCAGCACCTGGAAGCGCAGGCCGGGCAGATCGGGGAAGACCGGGAGCAGGTGCGGCCGCACCAGCCGGTTGGGCAGCAACGGGCCGGCGAAGAGGCGGCGCTGTTCGGACGCCGCCTGCCGCTTGAAGATGAAGCCCGGCCGCAGGCGGACCACCCGGACGTCGGGATACCGGAGCTCGAAGGCGTCGAGCACCCGCTCCAGGTACGACTTCTCCCGGCCGTAGGACGCATGGGCCAGCGCGTGGGTGGGCCAGCTCTCGTCGATGGAACGGTCCTGTGGCCCCGGGGAGTACGCGCCCACCGAAGAGGCGTGCACCAGGGTCGAGACGTCGGCGGCAGCGGCGGCATCGAAGACGCGAATGCTGCCGAGGACGTTGTTGTTCCACGTCTCCAGCTCGTCGTGGGTCGGCTGGAAGATCCACGCCAGATGGACCACGGCGTCGGCCCTCTCGAAGTGCGACTCCAAGTCGTCGACGGCGACGTCGGCCTGGACCCACGTGGTCTTGGGCGGCCGCCAGTCGGGGAGCCGCCGGGCAATGCCGACGATGCTGTCCACCTCCGGTTCCGACCCCAGCACCTCGATCAGGCTGGTCCCCACGTTGCCGGTCGCCCCGGTGATCACCACTCGCATCGCTGCACACTCCAGACAGGTCGCGTCGTTCCCTCTCCAGACGTTGCCCGGTGCGGGCCGCGGGCACGCACGAACGAGGCGCCGGCCAGGTGCCGGCGACTCTCGGTCGTGTCTCTCAGAGGCGGTTCCGGTCGGACTCGTTCACGAACTTCACGCACTGACCCTGGTTCTTGAACCGCTCCCTGGCCGGGACGTTGTACTGCTGCCACGTGTCCTTCTTGCATTCGTCCCTGTTGGAGGGACTGAGCACGCCGCCGAGTTGCGCCGGCACACCCGCCAGCGCATCGACCTGCTCGTCGCTGGTGACGCCGACGTCGAGGTGTTCGCCGGCGTCCCCGGCGTGGTCGAGCGCCGCAGCAGTGACAACGTCGTCCAGCCCGTGGTCGAGGGGAGCATGGACCCCGTGGTCAAGGCGGCCGCCGGGCTGCACGTCGAGCGCATCACCACCTCGGGCGGTGATCTGGAGCAGCTCTTCCTCGATCACTACCGCCAGGACGACCGGTGACCGTCGCCCGCCGGTTCCTGGCCGACCGGCGCCGGTCCTTCCTCTGGTGGTCGCTCGGGATGCTGCTCACCGTCGGGCTCACCGTGGCCCTCTGGCCGAGCGTGCGGGGACAGGAGCAGTTCGAGGACCTGATGCGAGACCTGCCGCCGGCGGTCCAGGCGCTGTTCGGCACCCAGGAGGGCATCCCCTTCATCTCGCCGGCCGGGTACCTCCGAAGCCGCCTCTTCTCGAGCCTCCTCCCCCTCTTGGCGCTCGTGTTCGGGATCGGCCTGGGTGCCCGGGCGGTCGGGGGCAGCGAGGAGGACGGCACCCTCGAGCTGGTGCTGGCCCACCCCGTCAGTGCGCCTCCGGCCGGCGGGGCATCGCCTCGGCGACGGCCGGAACGGTGGCCGTGGCCGGGTACCTGCTGGTGGGACTGGCTGCCGCGGCCGAGACGCCGGAGGCGTTGCGCTGGCTGTCCCCGTGGCACTGGTACCTCGAACGCAACCTGCTGGTCGATGCTCCCCCGGCGACGGCCACGCTGCTGCCCCTCAGCCTGGCCCTGGCCCTGGCGGCGG
>JAHWJR010000053.1:8564-10252 GCA_019348335.1 Actinomycetota bacterium | reverse complement strand
GTCTCGCCCCCGGTGTAGTGGCGCACGGCGTCGATCTGGTCGGTGGGGACGTAGAGCTTGTCGCCCCCGCGGTACTCGAGCAGCAGGTAGTCACGCTCGGTGCCGCCGATGGCCCGGCGCACCATGCCGCTGTAGCGGCCCACCCCGTGCTGGACGTGGACCACATGGTCGCCGGGCTTGAGGTCGTCGAAGAAGCCGGCGGTGTCACGGCGACGGGGACGGGCCGGGCGGTGGGCCCGCCGGCGGCCGGTGACGTCGTGCTCGGCCAGCACCGCCAGCTTGGCGCCGGGAAGCACGAAGCCCCGGTCGAGCGGGGCGGTGACGACGTGGCCGCCGGGGGCGGCGAGGCGGGGCGCCACCTCGGCGGGTGCGACGGCGCCGGGCACCGGGTCGGCGCCGGCGCCGGCGCCGGGGAGGGTCGGCGCCGCGGTGCGGTGCAGGGTGAGGGGCACGCCCTGGTCGGACAGCGCCGAGGCCAGGCGGGCGGCCGAGCCGGCGCCGTCGGCGGCGACCACGACGCGGTACCCCTCGCCGAGGAGGCGGTGCAGTCGCTCGACCAGCCGGCTGCCGTCGCCGACCACGGGGTCCCAGCCGGCGGCGCCCACGACGGGCACGTCGGGGCCCTCGGCGGCGCCGGTGACGGTCAGCAGCGGTGCCGACGTGTGCGTCAGCAGCCGGTCGAAGGGAAGGTGCAGGCGGGGCAGCTCGCCGTCCTGGCCCGCTCCCCAGGTCCGAGCCAGCGAGGCGGCCAGGTCGGCCTCCTCGGCGAGCAGGTCGGCGGCCCGGTCGCGCATGCGCCGGGGCTCGACCAGGACGACCTGGGCGCCGGCGCCCTCGGCTCCGCTGTCGCCGGCGGTCCGGCCGTCAGGCTCGAGCAGGTCGAACAGCACGTGCTCGCCCTCGGCCAGCCACGGGAGCCACGACTCCATGCCGTCGAAGACCTGGCCGTCGGCCAGGCGCTCCCACTGGTCCCGGCCCCAGGGACGGGAGGCCACCAGCTCGGCGGCCCGGGCCCGCACCGCCGGCGTGGCCAGCACCTCCCGGCAGGGGAACAGCTCGGCCTCGGCGAGGTCGTGGCGGGAGCGCTGGTCACTGACCGAGAAGGCGGTGAGGCGGTCGACCTCGTCGCCCCACAGATCGAGGCGCACCGGGCCGTCGGCGGTCGAGGGGTAGACGTCGACGATCGAGCCCCGCACCGCCACCTCGCCCCGGTGCTCGACCTGGTACTCCCGCCGGTAGCCCTCGGCCACGAGCCGCTCGACCAGCTCGACCGGGTCGACGCGGTCACCGGGACGGACCACGACGGGCTCGACGTCGTCGACGTGGGGCCCGAGGCGCTGCACCAGGGCCCGCACCGGGGCCACCACCACCTGGGCCAGGCCCGCCCGCAGTCGCCAGACCGTGCGCAGGCGCCGGCCCATCGCCTCCACGCTCGGGCTCACCCGCTCGAACGGCAGGGTCTCCCAGGCGGGGAACAGGTCGACGGCATCGGGGCCGACGAACATCTCCAGGTCGGCCACGAGCCGCTCGGCCTCGGCCGTGGTCGGCACCGCCACGACCAACGGTCGCCGGGCCGAGCGGTGGACCAGGGCCGCCAGCGTCACGGCGCGGGCCGCCTCGGGCACGGCCAGGGTGGCGGCGCCACGGCCGGCCACCTCGGCGAGGGCGGGTTCGGCGCGCAGCAGCGG
>JAHWJR010000053.1:0-8464 GCA_019348335.1 Actinomycetota bacterium | reverse complement strand
TGCACGGCCACGTCGAGCTCGGCCCGCTCGGCCTTGCCCGGACGGCGCAGCACGTAGTCGGCACCCGACTGGCGCCCCGGCGGCTTGCCGATCCCGATGCGCACCCGCACGAAGGCGTCGGTGTGCAGGTGCGACTTGATCGACTTCAGGCCGTTGTGCCCGGCCAGCCCGCCGCCCACCTTCACCTTGATCCGCCCGGGAGGCAGGTCGAGCTCGTCGTGGATCACCACCAGCCGCCCGGGGTCCTCCGGGCAGTACCGGCGCACCAGGGGGCCGACGGCCTCACCCGAGAGGTTCATGTAGGTGCCGGGCACGGCGAGCACGAGCAGCCGGTCGCCGGTGCGCACCTCGGCGGAGAGCGCTCGCCCCACCGCCCGCTTGAGCCGGGCGTCGTGACGGCCGGCGAGCACGGCGACCACCTCGGCACCCACGTTGTGGCGGGTGCCGGCGTACTCGTCCCCGGGGTTGGCCAGACCCACGACCAGCAGGTCGGCGAGGCGGCCGCGGCTTGCGTCGTCGGCGCCGCGGCGGCCGAGCAGGCGCACCGAGTCGGTGTCCTAGCCCTGGGCTTGGTCCGCGGATTCCTCGCCGCCGGCGCCCTCGCCCTCGGCGGCTTCGCCTTCGCCGCCCTCGGCCTCGGCCGCCTCCTCGGCGGCTTCGGCCTCGAGCTGCTCGGCCTCGATGGTCGCCCGGCTCACCTGGGCGACCGCCACCGGCTCCTCGGGATCGACCTCGGTGGTCACGCCCGACGGCAGGGGCAGGTCGCCGACCCGGACGCTGTCGCCGATCACCATGCCGGAGATGTCGTACACGAACTCGTTGGGGATGGTGCCCGGCGTGGCCGAGACGGTGAGCTCGAACAGCACCTGGTCCACGGTGCCCGTCTCCCGCTTGACCTCCTCGGCGACGCCGGTGAGCACGATCGGCACCTCCACGGAGATGATCTCGTCACGGCGCACCACCACGAAGTCGACGTGGGTGACCACGTTGCGCACCGGGTCGCGCTGCACGTCTCGCACGATGGTCAGGTGCTGCTGCCCGTCGACGCCGAGGTCGATGAGGGCGTTCATGCCCGCCTCGGTGGTCAGCGCGGCACGCAGTTCCCTCCGGACGACGGCGACCGACACCGGATCGATGCCGTGCCCGTACACCACGGCGGGGATCTTGTCCTGCGCCCGCAACCGCCTGGATGCCCGGGAACCGGTCGCCCGACCCGCCTCTGCCTGCAACGCCTGCTCTGCCATGAGGACCGAGTGTAGGCAGCCCGGGCTCAGGCCTGGTTTTCTCCGCCGAAGATCTCCGACACCGACGTGTCCTCGAACACGGCGTCGATGGCGTCGGCGATGACGCCGGCGATGGAGAGCACCTCCACCTTGTCGAGCTGGTGGTCCGGGGGCTGCGGCAGGGTGTTGGTGATGACGATCCGGTCGATCACCGAGTTCTTGAGCCGGTCGATGGCGGGGCCGGAGAAGAGCCCGTGGGTGGCCATGGCCCACACCTCGGTGGCGCCGTGCGCCTTGAGCTGCTGGGCGGCGGCGACGATGGTGTTGGCCGTGTCGATCATGTCGTCGACGATGACGCACCGGCGCCCGACCACGTCGCCCATCACGGCCAGCGCCTCGACCTGGTTGACGTCGCCCTTCTTGCGGCGCTTGTAGACCGACGCCATGTCGGCACCCAGGTGGCGGGAGTAGCGCTCGGCCGCCTTGACCCTGCCGGCGTCGGGGGCGACGATCACCACGTCGTCCTCGACGTGCTGCTTGAGGTAGTCGACCAGCACGGGCATGGCGGTCAGGTGGTCGAAGGGACCGTTGAAGAAGCCCTGGATCTGGCCGGAGTGCAGGTCGACGCTGAGGACCCGGTTGGCGCCGGCGGTGCGCAGCAGATCGGCCACCAACTTGGCGGTGATGGGCTCACGACCCTGGCTCTTGCGGTCCTGGCGGGAGTAGCCGTAGTAGGGGCACACGGCGGTGATGCGCTTGGCCGACGCCCGCTTGGCCGTCTCGATCATGATGAGCTGCTCGAGGATGGCGTCGTTGACCGAGCGGCCGTCGGCGGCGGCGTGGGTCTGGACGACGAACACGTCGCTGCCCCGCACCGACTCGGCGAAGCGGCAGCGCACCTCGGTGTTGGCGAAGTTGGCCAACACCCGCTCGGACAGGCTCACCCCGAGGTGGAGGGCGATCTCACCGGCCAGGGCGGGGTGGGTGCGCCCGGTCAGGATCTGCAGGGTCTTCTTGGTGACCAGCTCCATCCCCACGTGACTACCCCCGCGTCAGCTCCTGGGGGCAGTGTAGAACGCTCCGGTGACGGCCCCGGGCGGCACGGTCGTCCCGGGGGCGAGATAGGCGAAGGGCCCCACGTTGGCGCCTTCCCCCACCTCGGCGTCGCTGCCCACGGTGTGGGACACCACGGCGCCGGCGCCCACCACGCAGTCGGCCAGGCGGGTGTCGGGCCCGATCTCGGCCCCCTCGCCCACCACGGTGGCGCCCTGGAGAAGGGTGCCGGGGAAGAGGGTCACGTCGGAGGCCAGCTGCACGCCGCTCTCCACGTAGGTGCGGTCGGGATCGAGCATGGCCACGCCCCGCGCCATCCACCGCCGGTTGGTCCGCCGGCGCAGCTCGGCCTCGGCCACCGCCAGCTGGGCCCGGTCGTTGACGCCGATGGCCTCCATCGGGTCCTCCGCCTCGTAGGAGGCCACCGGGTAACCGGCCTGGGCCAGCACCTCCACCACGTCGGTCAGGTAGTACTCACCCTGGCTGTTCTCGGGGCTGAGCCGGCGCAGGGCCGGCGCCAGCACGCTGCGCCGGAAGCAGTAGATCGAGGTCGCCACCTCGTCGATGGCCGCCTCCTCGGGCGTGGCGTCGCCCTGCTCGACGATGCGGCGCACGGCGTCGCCCCTGCCCCGCACCACCCGGCCGTAGCCGGTGGGATCGGGGACCCGGGCGCTCAGCAGCGTCGCCGCCGCTCCCGCCGCCCGGTGGGTCTCCACCAGTGCGGTGACCGTGTCCGGCCGCAGCAGGGGTGCATCGCCGGGCAGGACCAGCAGGTCCTCGTCGTCGAGGTCGTCGTCGGGGAAGGCGGTGAGGGCCACCATGAGGGCGTCGCCCGTGCCCCGCTGCACGGCCTGCTCCACGAAGTCGATCACCAGGTCGGCGGGTCCGTCGTCGACCAACTTCTTGGTCACCCGCTCGGCGCCGTGGCCGATCACCACGACCGAGCGATCCACGGGGACGGCGGCCATCACGTCGAGGACGTGCAGCAGCATGGCCCGCCCCGACAGCAGGTGCAGCGGCTTGGGCCGGGCCGACCGCATGCGGGTCCCCTCGCCGGCGGCCAGCACCACGCAGGACAGTCGTGGAGCGCTCATACGACCTTGCTACCACCGCCGGCTGGAGCGGCGGGAGCGGGCTCGGGGGGGAGGAGTCGAACCCCCATTCTCTGGACCAAAACCAGATGTCCTGCCATTGGACGACCCCCGACCGGTGGGCCCGAGGGTATCCCGACGTTTGGCGGTGGACCCGGGGCCGCCGCTACTCTCGTCGCCAGATGGGCTCGCTGATCAAGAAGCGCCGAAAGCGCATGCGCAAGAAGAAGCACAAGAAGATGCTGAAGCGCACCCGCTTCCAGCGCCGCGCCAAGAAGTAGCCGGCGCTCTCTCAGCTCTGCGTGGTGGTGACCACGCGGTCCTGCCCCGGGAACGACCCGGGAACGAACCACGCCGATCCGCTGCCGGCCAGCGCCGGCCGGGTACCGGTGGCCGCCGCCAGCCGGTCGCGCCACTCGGCCAGCTCCGGCGCCACGGCGAGCGCGGCGGGCTCGAGGTCGTTCGGGCCGTCGGCGTGGGGGCCGCCGAGCCGGTCCCACGCCCGGTAGACCTCGGCGGTGGGCACGCCGAACGGGGGCACCACCAGGGTGTAGGTGCGCTCGACGGGCGGCAGCGGGCGCACCACCTCGCCGATGCCGGTGACCCGGGCCCGCCCTCCCACCACGCAGAACGGCACGTCGGCGCCCAGGGACGCGGCCACGGCCGGGTCGGTGCAGCCGGCCCAGCGCAGGACGGCGGCGGCGTCGGCCGAACCGCCGCCCAGGCCGGCGCCGGCGGGGATGCGCTTGACCAGCCGCACCGCCGCCCGCCGATCGACCGCGGCCAGCGCCCGCCGCACCAGGTTGTCGTCGCCGGTGGGAACGGAAAGGCCGCTGCCGGCGGCCACCACCTCGAGGCCGTCACCGCCCTCGACGAGGGTCAGCTCGTCGGCCAGGTCGAGGGTGACCATCTCGGCGTCGATCTCGTGGTAGCCGTCGTCGCGCACCCCGACCACCCGCAGCGACACGGTGAGCTTGGCGGGAGCCAGGACGGTCACGCCGGGGACACTCGTCGGCTGCACGCCGCAAGCCTGCCCCAGGCGGTCACGTCGAGCTCCTCGGCCCGGGCCTCGGGGCGCACGCCGGCACAGGCGAAGCCCTCGGCGTCGACCAGCCCGGCGAGGGAGCGGCGCAGCATCTTGCGACGCTGGCCGAAGCCGGCCCGCACCAGGGCGAACAGCGCGTCGAAGCCCACCTCGGCGGGATCCACCGCCGGCGCCGGCCGGCGTTCGATGGACACGAGGGCCGACTCCACCTCGGGCCGGGGCAGGAACACCGTCGCCGGCACCCGGCCCGCCAGCGACGCCCGGGCCCAGTACGCCACCTTGACCGAGAGGGCACCGTAGGCGGGATTGCCCACCCCGGCGACCATCCGCTCCCCGACCTCCCGCTGCACCATCACCAGCATGCGCTGCACGGCCGGCACCTCGTCGAGCAGGTCGGCGACCAGCGGAGTGGCGACGTGATAGGGCAGGTTGGCCACCAGCACCCACGGCTCCTCGCCGAGCAGCGTGCTCCAGTCGAGGCGCAGCGCGTCACCGTGCACCACCCGGGCGCCGGCGGGGACGACCACCTCGTCGAGCACCGGCAGCAGCCGGCGGTCGATCTCGACCGCCGTCACCTCGGCGCCGGTCTCGAGCAGGGCCAGGGTCAGCGAGCCCAGGCCGGCGCCCACCTCGACGACCCGGTCGCCGGGCCCCACGCCGGCGAGGCGGGCGATGCGCCGCACCGTGTTGGGGTCGACCACGAAGTTCTGGCTGAGCGAGCGCTGGGGCTGCAGCCCGTGCCGGGCCAGGAGGTCGGTGACCTCCCGGCGCGACAGCGTCACCAGGTGATGCGGGTGGGGAACACGCCGTGCGACAGCGGCGCCAGCCGGGCGAAGTCGTCCCGGTACAAGTCGATGATCTTGCCGTCGGCGTAGGGCCCCCGGTCGTCGACCGTGCAGGTGATGGACTTGCCGGTGTCGAGGTTGGTCACCGTCACCACCGTGCCCTTGGCGATGGTGCGGTGGGCACAGACCCCGGCACGGGACCCGGGAAGGTCGTACCAGCTGGCCTGGCCCTCCTGGGACCAGGTGCCGTCGTCGGCGGGCACGGGCGCCGGCGCGGGGTGGGTGTGGGTGGTGGGCGGCGACGGCGGGGGCGGCGGCGGCGCCGTGGTGGTGGTAGGCGGCGGGGGCGGCTCGGGATGGGTGTGCGCCGTGGTCGCCACCTCGGCGTCGGTCGCCTCGGTGGCAGTGGTCGGCGGGGGCGTCGTCGTCGTGGTCGGCTCCGGCGGCGCCGTCGTCGTGGTCGAGACCTCGGCCGTCGTCGTGGTGGTCTCCGGTGGCGGGGTGGTCGTGGTCGGCTCCGGCGGGGGGACGTCGACGTCGATGTCGACATCGACGCCGAACCCGTCGGGACCGGCGAAGGCGGCGGCGCCGAGGTCATCGGGGTTCAACTCGTGGTCCGGCAACGCCGCCGCCACCGACACCTCGGTGGGCGGAGACGGGGTTCCGGCCGGCGAGAAGACCATGGGGACGAGCACCACGGTGGCCACGATGGCCACCAGGAGCCCGACGCGCCGGAACGTGCTGTGTTCAGACGTCAGCTCTCCGCCCCCCCGTTGACTGCGAGGACCCTAGGACGGTCCGTAACCAGATCGCAACTAACCGACCAGGCGGAACAGCCGACCGGCGGTGGCGGTGGCCATCTCGGCAACGGTCTCCACGGGGACACCCTTGGCCGCGGCAACGGCGGCGCCGACGACGGGGACCCAGGCGGGACGGTTGGGCTTGCCCCGGTGGGGAGCGGGGGCGAGGTAGGGGGAGTCGGTCTCCACCACCAGTCGCTCGAGCGGGCAGCGGACCGCCGCCGAGCGGACGTCCTCGGCGCCCCGGAAGGTGACGATGCCACTGAAGCTCAGCACCGCGCCGAGCTCGAGGGCCCGGTCGGCCTCCTGCGGGCCACCGGTGAAGCAGTGGAACACGGTGCGGGACGGGACGCCTTCGCTGGCAAGGACGGCGAAGGTGTCGTCCCATGCCTCCCGGGTGTGGATGACCAGGGCGAGGTCACGCTGGTGGGCCAGGCCGACCTGGGCGGCGAACATCTCCCGTTGCCGGGGCCGGGGCGAGTGGTCGTAGTGGTAGTCGAGGCCGCACTCACCCACAGCGACGACCTCGGGCGCGTCGAGCAGGTCGGCGATCCCCCCCAGGCCCTGGGAGGCGTCGTGGGGGTGCAGGCCCGCTGTCGCCCACACCCCGGAGTGGCCACGGGCCACCTCGATGGCATCCTGCGACGACTCCCGGTCGGTGCCCACGGTCACGAGCCGCTCCACCCCGGCCGCCCGGGCCTCGACCACGGCCTCGTCGCCCTCGGCGCCGGCGGGCAGGTGGCAGTGGGTGTCGGTCCACATGGGCCGGATCATCGCCGGTGACCGCAGGAGGGAATCGAGTCGCACGCGCCGGCGGGTCAGGCGGGCTGCATCCGGGGGAACAGCGGAGGGCCCTTCTCCACCGGCAGGCCGCCGGGATAGCCACCCCACGTGGCCGCCTCCGGCAGTCGCTGGTCGGTGGGGCTGCCGGGCAGGCCCAGCCGCCGCCACACCTCGTCGCACGCCTCCGGCATCGCCGGAGAGGCGAGCACGGCGACGATGCGCAGCACCTCCAGCGCCGCCCCCAGCACGGCGTCGACCGCCGGCCCCGGTTCGGCCTTCCACGGCTCCTCGGCCTCGAGGTGGGCGTTGGCCTCGTGGATGAGGCGCCACGTGGCCTCCAGCGCCTCGTGGGGAGCGAGGCGGTCCCAGGCCGCCGCCGTGGCGGCGTAGGCGTCGGCGGTGATGGCGGCGAGCGGGCTGTCGGCCGGCGGCGCCGGCCCTGTGCCGCCGCACTTCTTGGTCACGACCGTGGCCACCCGGCTGAGCAGGTTGCCGAGGTTGTTGGCCAGGTCGGCGTTGTAGCGGGCCACCATGCCCTCGTAGGAGAAGTCGCCGTCGGGGCCGAAGGCGGCGTCGCGCAGGAAGTGGTAGCGGTAGGCGTCGACGCCGAAGTCGGCCACCAGGTCGGCCGGGGCGATGTGGTTCAGCCGGGTCTTGCTCATCTTCTCCCCACCCACCAACAGCCAGCCGTGCACGAAGACCTCACCGGGCGGCTCGATGCCGGCGGCCATGCACATCGCCGGCCACCACACGCAGTGGAAGCGGAGGATCTCCTTGCCGATGAGATGGTGCACCGCCGGCCACCAGCGCTGGAAGCGGGCGTCGTCGTCTCCGTAACCGATGGCGGTGACGTAGTTGACCAGGGCGTCGTACCAGACGTAGAAGACGTGGCCCGGGTCCCACGGCACCGGCACTCCCCACCGCAACGAGGTCCGGGTGATGGAGATGTCGTCCAGGCCCTGCTTGATGAACCCCAGCGCCTCGTTGCGCTTGGTGGCGGGGCGCACGGCGTCGGGGTTGGCCTCGTACCACTCGAGCAGCCGGTCGGTGTAGCGGCTGAGCTTGAAGAAGTAGTTCTGCTCCTTCATGCGGGTGACCGGACGGTGGTGCACCGGGCAGGCACCGTCGATCAACTGGGCCTCGGTGTAGTAGTCCTCGCACGCCACGCAGTAGGAGCCCTCGTAGGTGCCGAGCTCGATGTCACCACGGTCGTAGATGGCGCCGAGGAACTGCTGCACCGTGCGGTGGTGGCGGGGCTCGGTGGTGCGGATGAAGTCGTCGTAGGTGATGCCGAGCTGGCGCCAGGCGCCGATGAAGCGCTCGCTGGTGCGGTCGGTCCATTCCTGGGGTTCCACGCCGTTGGCCTCGGCGGCCTGGGCAACCTTGAGGCCGTGCTCGTCGGTGCCGGTGAGGAAGAACACGTCGTCGCCCAGGAGTCGGTGCCACCGGCAGATGGCGTCGCCGGCCACCGTGGTGTAGGCGTGGCCGATGTGAGGGGCGTCATTGACGTAGTAGATGGGCGTGGTCAGGTAGAACGGACGGGGCACGGCGCCAATGTACCGAGGGGCTGCGTGGGGCCACGATTGGTTTCGACGGGCTGGGTGCCGACCGGAATACCCGGGGCCGCAGACCCGTTGACCTCTACATGAGCGATCGGGTGACGTATCGCTCCCTACGGCGGGAG
>JAHWJR010000238.1 GCA_019348335.1 Actinomycetota bacterium | reverse complement strand
GCGCACCACCGGGCCGAGGGGACCGTTGGGGAGCATGGCGATGCCGTAGCCGCCGGCACCGACCACCACGCCGGCGTCGAACCCGGTGACGGTGCCGTTGGTCACCGTGACGCCGCTCACCCGCCGGAGCACCACGCCGGCGGTCTCTTCAGCGCCGTTGACCCCGCGGACCTCGTGACCGTTCAGATCGAGCACCACGCCGTCGGCGGCGACGATGAGCCCGTCGCCGGGGCATGGCCCGACGTCTGCAGCTGGCACCTAGCAGCTACGGCCACCGGCGCGGGGACCTCCGCAGCGAGACGCCGGGCAGCGAGGACCGAGGAGGGGCCCACTACCGTCGTCGGGGTGATCAGCCTGGGCGTGCTCGACCAGTCACCGGTGCCCGACGGCTCGACGCCGGCCGAGGCCCTGGCCGACACCGTGGCCCTGGCCCAGGCGGCCGAGCGCCTCGGCTACCGGCGCTACTGGGTGGCCGAGCACCACAACACCGCGTCGCTGGCGGGCACCGCTCCCGAGGTGCTGACCGCCCACCTGGCGGCGCGGACCTCGTCCATCCGGGTGGGCGCGGGGGGCGTGCTGCTCCCCCACTACAGCCCCCTGAAGGTCGCCGAGGTCTTCCGGACCCTGCACACGCTGTACCCCGGGCGCATCGACCTCGGCATCGGCCGCACTGCCGGCGCCGACGCCGTGGCGACATCGGCCCTGGCGCAGGGTCCCGGCGCCCTGGGCGACGAGCACCACCCCGACCAGGTCGACGACCTGGTCGGCTTCCTGCACGGCCGGCTGCGCCCCGACCACCCGTTCGCGTCGGTGCGGGCCATGCCCCAGGGCCCCGGCGCACCGGAGATGTGGGTGCTCGGGTCGAGCAGCTACGGCGCCGCCCTGGCCGCGGGGACGGGTCTGTTCTTCTCCTTCGCCCACTTCATCTCACCCGGCCACGGCCCCCAGCTGCTGGCGAACTACCGCCGGCGCTTCCGCCCCTCGGAGCGGTGCCCCGAGCCCCGCGCCAACGTCGGCGTCTCGGTGGTGTGCGCCGAGACCGACGCCGAGGCCGAACGCCTCGCCCTCAGCGCCGACGTGTGGCGCCTGCGTCCCGAGGGCCCCGAGCGTGGGCCATTGCTGTCGGTGCAGGACGCCGAGGCAGCGGCGCTCACGCCGGTGGAACGGGTCCTGCTGGTCCAGCACCGTGACCGCCGGGTGGTGGGAGCGCCCGACCGTGTGCGGGACCGCCTCCTCGACCTGGCCCGCGCCCATGGCGTGGACGAGTTGATGGTGCTCACCGTGTGCCACGACCCCCGCGCCCGTCTGCGCTCCTACGAGTTGCTGGCCGAGGCCCTGGACCTGGAGCCCAGCTCGTAGGAGCCCGTCATCCGCACAGCGGAGCGGTCACGAAGTGCCCACAGGGGTAACCTGACATTGGTCGACAACAAACGTCGTGGCCGGGTAGGGCGTGAGCGACGGCGAAGACGACGTCTTCGTGTGGGGGACGACATGGGACCGAGCGCCGGCGAGAGCGAGCCCGCACTTCCACCCGAGAAGGCCCGTAGGGTGGGAGGTGACATCGACATCGTTCCTCCCGCCGGGCCACTGGCACGGGGCGCGACGGAGCGAAAGCTGGTGCGGGCCGACCGCTACGACCGGCTGGCCCGGTTGATCGGCCACGAGGAGCTGACGCCCACGGGCACGGTCCTGATGTCGTTCCGGGTGGTCGACGACAAACCGTTCCGCTTCGAGCCCGGCCACTTCGTGGGCATCCGCGCCGAGGTCGGTGAGCACGGTGTCCGCCGCAGCCCCTACTGCATCGCCTCGTCGCCCAACGAGGACCGGACGTTCCGATTGCTCGTCCGCCTCGTGCCCGAAGGGCCCCTGTCGTACTACCTCGCCGGCCTCCAGATCGGCGACGTGATCCACTTCCGGGGACCCAGCGGACGCTCGATGGTGCCCAAGGAGACCGACACCGAGGTGGTGCTGGTAGCCACCGGGGTCGGCGTCGGGCCCTGCCTGCCCCTCGCCCGACACCTCCTCGCCCAGGACCCCGAGCGCTCCATCCGCCTGTACTGGGGACTTCGCCTGGTGGACGACATCTGCATGCTCGACGAGCTCGACGAGCTCGCCCGTGACCACCGGAGCTTCCGCTACGCCATCTCGCTCTCCCAGCCTCCAACGGGTTGGACCGGCCTGCGGGGTCGGGTGACCGAGAGCGTCCCCGGACTGTTGAAGACGCTGGGCGACAAGTCGTTCTGCCTGGTGGGCAACGGCGCCATGACCCACGAGCTGGCAACCGGGCTGTCGGACTTCGGCGTCGACGAGCGGCGCATCCACGAGGAGATCTACTTCAACGTCAAGCACCGGCCCGATCCCGACGTGCTCGAGGAGATCCGCGAACGGTTCGTGGCCAGCGACCTCTTCTCGCCTTACGCCCACCAGAAGGCGGGCCTGTTCATGCCCGAGACGCCGGTCACGGCGTCTCGGCGGAGCCGCTCGCGCTGAGGCGCCGCCGTTCGCTCCCGACGCGGGGCCGAAATGGGGCGGCGCTGGGTAGCGGGAGGAGGACGGTGGGTAGTGGGAGGGCACATCCGGCACGAGTGAAGGAGTGATTCGAGCGTGGCGAAGATCAGTCAGGTCATGACCAGCGACGTGGTCAGCTTCCCGTCCACCGCTTCGGTGGTGGAGGCAGCCCTGGGCATGCGAGGAGCCGACATCGGGTCGGTGGTGATGATCGCCGAGGGCCAGCCGAGAGGCGTGATCACCGACCGCGACATCGTCGTCCGCGTCGTCGCTGAAGGCCTCGACCCTTCGGAGACCACGCTGGGTGACATCGCCAGCGGCGAGGTGGTGTGCCTCACCCCGGAGCAGACCGCCGAGGACGCCGCCCGTCTCATGCGCCGGCTGGCGGTGCGCCGCCTCCCGGTGGTCGATGAGAACGACTGCCTCGTCGGCATGGTGTCGATCGGCGACCTGGCGGTGGAGAAGGACCCGGAGTCGGCGCTGGCCGACATCAGCGCCAGCCCTCCCAACGAGTGACCGCCGGCCGCTGACCGCCGCCTCGTCGGGAGGCCTGTGGCCTACGGCCAGGAGCTCTCGGTCGAGGCCGCC
>JAHWJR010000237.1 GCA_019348335.1 Actinomycetota bacterium | reverse complement strand
CTCGCTCCGCCCTGGGTCCCCGTCCCCCCGCCCACCTACGGCGGCACGGAGACCATCGTCGACCGCCTGGCCCGTGGGTTTCAGGCCGCCGGCCACGAGGTCCTTCTGTTCACCACCGGCGACTCGACCTGCCCGGTGCCCAAGCAGTGGGTCTTCGAGCGCTCCGAGCAGGTTCGCATCGGCTCGGTGGTTTCCGAGCTGCGCCACGTGGTACGGGGCTACGAGGTGCTCCAGGACTTCGACATCGTCCACGACCACACCATGGCCGGTCCGGCCTACGGCCCCCGGTTCCCGCACCTCCAGATCGTGACGACCAACCACGGCCCGTTCAACGACGAGATGCTCGACATCTACCGGGCCGTGGGCCCCACCGTCTCGGTCATCGCCATCTCCGAGTCGCAGGCCAGCTTCGCCGACCGCGTGCCCATCGCCAAGGTCATCCACCACGGGATCGACGTCGACGAGCTGCCCTTCGGAGCCGGTGACGGCGGCTACCTGCTCTTCCTCGGCCGCATGGCCCCCGACAAGGGTGCTCGCCGGGCGGCGCGCATCGCCCAGGAGGCCGGCGTGCCGCTGTGCATCGCCGCCAAGATGCGAGAGCCCCTCGAGCACGAGTACTTCGAGGCACAGGTCCGCCCGCTCCTCGGCGGCGACATCGAGTACATCGGCGAGGTCGGCGGGTCGGAGAAGTACGAGCTGCTGGCCGGAGCCGCCGGCCTGCTCAACCCCATCCGCTGGCCCGAGCCCTTCGGCCTGGTGATGATCGAGGCGCTGGCCTGCGGCACGCCGGTGCTGACCTTCCCGGAGGGCGCCGCTCCCGAGATCGTCGACGACGGGGTCACCGGCTTCCTGTGCGACAACCGCCGGGAGATGGTGGACGCCGTGGGCCGGCTGGACCAGATCGATCGGCGGAAGTGCCGGGCGGCGGTCGAGCAGCGGTTCTCGACCTCCCGGATGGTGGCCGAGCACCTGGAGCTGTTCGAGTCGCTGGTCAGCTCGTCGGCGGGACCTCGCCCGACAGCGGCTGCCGAGCTTCCCTGACCAGCTCCACCCCGGGAGGCAGCCCCTCGACCTCCACGTCGTCGCCGTCGACCGTCACCGCCATGCGACCGCCGCCCAGGGGGATGTGGCCGACACTGAGGCGCCCGATTCCGGGCGGTACGACCGGCGACAGCCACAGCTTGCCGTGGGGCAGCCACGGGTCGAACCGCAGCATCAGGCGCAGCAGCAGCAGGGGCGCGGCGGCGGCCCACGCCTGGGGTGAGCACGACGCCGGGTAGCCCAGCGGGATGGGCAGCTCACTGCGATCGAGGCCGCCGAACAGCTCGGGCAGTCGGCCGCCGACGGCCATCGCCGCGTCGATGAGCCCGAGCACCACGCGGTGGGCCTCCTCCACGAAGCCGTACCGCATCAGGCCGGCGGTGATGATGGCGGTGTCGTGGGGCCACACCGACCCGTTGTGGTAGCTGATGGGGTTGTAGCCGACCATGTTGGTGCCGAGGGTGCGGATCCCCCAGCCGTTGAACATGGCCGGCGACAGCAGGTGACGGGCCACCGCCGCCGCCTTGTCGGCATCGACGATCCCGGTCCACAGGCAGTGGCCCATGTTGGACGCCAGGGCGTCGAGCTGGCGGTTGTCGCCGTCGAGCCCGAGGGCGAACCACTCCCGGTCCTCGACCCAGAAGTCCCGGTTGAACGCCGTCTTCAGCTCGGCGGCCCGCTTGCGGTAGGTGGCGGCCACGTCCTCGTCGCCGGCCTCGTGGGCGAAGTGGGCCCGGGCCACATAGGCGGCGTAGGTGTAGCCCTGCACCTCGGCCAGGGCGATGGGCCCCGTGCCCAGCCGGCCGTCGGCCGCCCGCACGCCGTCCCAGGAGTCCTTCCAGCCCTGGTTGCGCAGGCCCTTCTCGCTCGACCGCTCGTACTCGACGAAGCCGTCACCGTCGACGTCGCCGTACTCGGTGATCCACTCCAGGGCCCGGTCGACGTGGGGAAGCAACTGGTCGACCTGCTCGGCGCCCAGGCCCCACCGGCGGAGCTCGCCGAGGAGCATCACGAACAGCGGGGTGGCGTCGGCCGTCCCGTAGTAGATCTGCCCGCCGCCGAGCGACAGCGACGCCGCCGTGCCGAAGCGCATCTCGTGCAGGATCCGGCCCGGCTGCTCCTCGGTCTCGGGGTCGAGCTTCTCTCCCTGGAAGCGGGCCAACGTCTGCACCACACCCAGCGCCAGCTCGGGGTCGATGAGCAGCGCCATCCATGACGTCAGCAACGAGTCGCGCCCGAACAGCGTCATGAACCAGGGCGCTCCGGCGGCGATCACCGCCCGCTCGGGGAAGTCGGGGTCGAAGATGCGTAGCGCCCCGAGGTCGGCCTGGCTGCGGGCCACCACGGCCTCCAGGCCGGCGTGGTCGGACGACACGGTGGGCACCTGGCGACGCCAGCGCTGGAAGCGCTCGGTGGGGGTGGCCCGGGCGACGGGTCGGCCGCAGCGGTACAGCGGGGACAGTTGCTCGCCCTCGATGACGGGCGCCACCTCGACGCAGCCGTTCCACGTCCCCTGGGGCTCGATCACCACCTCGGCCATGGCCCGGTGGTGCTCGATGTGGGAGAACCCCTGGAAGTCCAGCGCCGTCCCCCGCCGGGCGTCACCGTGGCGGAAGCCGAACAGCAGCCGGCCGGAGTCGGCCGACAGCGTGCGCTCACCCACCAGCTCGACGCGGCCCTCCTTGACCTCGAAGAGATCGGCGAAGTCGACGTCGACGGTGAGCTCGACGATGCAGGCCGCCGGTTCGTGGCCGAAGTTCCGCACGGTCACGTCCTCGCGCATGCCCCGGCCCACGTACCGGGACCGGAAGGCCACGAGCGTGCTGTCGGCCCGACCCGGCCGGGGCCGGGCACGGGACACGAACGTGCCGCTGAAGGGTTCGGCCACGTACGACGACAGCGGCTCCAGCGGCAGCCCGTTGAGACGCAGCTCGAGACCGGAGAGGAAACGTGTGTCGCGGAAGAACAGGCCGTGGGTCAGTCCCGGCTCGATGTCGCCGGCACCTCCGGAGATGCAGAACGTCGATCCCTCGACGAGCGTCACGATGGCGCCTGCCTGGCCCACGGCAGGCGGTTCCCCGGCAAA
>JAHWJR010000052.1:7094-10498 GCA_019348335.1 Actinomycetota bacterium | reverse complement strand
CCGGCAGGTGCCAGCCACGCCGGCGCCTCCCCCACGATGCGCTCGACGTGCTCCAGCCCGGTGGGGCCGGCCACCAGCGCCTCGCCCGGCTCCCACGCCTCCACCTCCGGCGGCAGCGGGTCGGAGCTGGCCACGTAGGGCGGATTGGAGACCACCAGGTCGATCGCGCCGGCCAGGTCGGCGGGCAGGGCGGCGAACCAGTCGCCCTCGACCAGCCGCACGCGGGCGCCGGGGCGGCCCAGGCCGGCGAGGTTGGCCCGGGCCACGGCGAGGGCCTGGGGGGAGACGTCGCTGCCCCAGACGTGGGCGGTGACCACCTCCACGGCCAGGGACAGGGCGATCGCCCCCGAGCCGGTCCCGAGGTCGACGGCGGTGGTGCGCCGGGCGCCGGCGCCGGCGGCACCCGGCGAGGGGACCGCCCCCAGCCGGCGCAGCTCCTCCACGGCGACGCCGGCCACCTGCTCGGTCTCCGGGCGGGGGATGAGCACCCGCCGGTCGACCATGAGGTCGAGACTGCGGAAGCCCCATCGCCCCACCACGTACTGGAGGGGCTCACCCTGAGACCGGCGCTCGACCATGCGCTCGAGGTACGCCGTCCCCCGCAGGGGTGCCGGGTCGTCGAGGGCCAACGCCAGCTCCGCTCCGTCGTGACCCGACGCCTGCTCGACCAGGCGGCGGGCGTCGACGTCGGCACTGGGCAGGCCGGCCGCCTCCAGGGCCCGGCGGGCCCCGACCAGCAGCAGGCGCCAGGTCGGCGCCTGGTCGACCGGCTCAGCCACCAGCGGCGACCGGCTCAACCACCATCCGCCAACTGGCGGGCACGCTCGTCCTGGAGCAGCGCGCCCACCACCTCGTCGAGGTGGCCGTGCAGCACCTTGTCGAGGTTGTAGCTGGTGAAGTTGATCCGGTGGTCGGAGACGCGGTTCTCCTTGAAGTTGTAGGTGCGGATCTTCTCCGAACGCCCACCACCGCCGACCTGGCCCCGGCGCTGCTCCGACAGCTCGGCCGCCTGCCGGTCCTGCTCGGCCTTGAGCAGGCGCGATCGGAGCACGACCATGGCCTTGGCCCGGTTCTGGATCTGGCTCTTCTCGTCCTGCATGGCCACGACGATGCCCGTGGGCTTGTGGGTGACGCGCACGGCGGAGTCGGTGGTGTTGACGCTCTGGCCACCCGGCCCCGACGACCGGTAGACGTCGACCTGGAGGTCGTTGGGGTCGACGCGCACGTCGACCTCCTTGGCCTCGGGAAGCACCGTCACGGTGGCCGAGGAGGTGTGGACCCGGCCCTGGCTCTCGGTGACCGGCACCCGCTGCACCCGGTGGGGGCCGCCCTCGTGCTTCATGTGCGACCACACGTCGGGCCCCTTCAACAGAAAGGTCACCTCGCCGAGACCGCCCATCTCCGACGGTGTGCTGGAGAGGACCTCCAGGCGCCAGCCCTGCCGGGTGGCGTAGCCGGAGTACATCTCGAACAGGTCCTTGGCGAACAGGTTCGCCTCCTCACCGCCCTCGGCACCCCGGATCTCGACCAGCACGTTGCGGCCGTCGTTGGGGTCCTTGGGCGCCAGGAGCACCTTGAGCTCCTCCTCGAGCCGGGCCATGGTCGACGCCGAGTCGTCGGCGTCCGACCGCAGCAACTCGCGGTCGGGCCCGGTGGCGTCGACCAGCAGCTCGCGGGCGGCGGCCAGGTCGTCACGGGCCTGGCGGTAGGCCTGGCTGACGGCCACCACGGGCTCCAGCTCCTTGTGGCGGCGAGTGAGGCGGACGTAGGCCTCCTGGTCGGCGAACACGCCGGGGTCGGCGAGCTGGGCCTCGATCGAGGCCAGCTCGTTCTCCAACGCCGACAACCGCTCGAACACCGCTGGCCAGCGTAGGGGGCCGGGCCGGCGATGGCCCGGCCCGACCGTTCCGGGGAGCGGGTGCTACGCCTGCTTCTTGCGCGTCCCGTACCGGCGCTGGAAGCGCTCGACCCGGCCGCCGCTGTCGACCAGGCGCTGCTTGCCGGTGAAGAACGGATGGCACACGTTGCACATCTCCACCCGCAGCTGCTTCTCGGTGGAGCGGGTGGTGAAGGTGTTGCCGCACGAGCAGGTGACGGCAGCTTCGTCGTAGTGGGGATGGATGTCGGCTCTCATGGCTCCTCCGGTTCGGATCAGGTGGCCGAGCCGCCGGCCTTGGCGGCCTCGGCCAGGAACTCGTCGTTCGAGCTGAACGTCTTCATGCCGTCCATCAGGCGCTCCAGGCCGGCGGTGGGCGAGCCGCCGTCGGCGGAGAGGGCGTTGAGCGCCCGGCGCACCCGCCACACCTGCTGGAGCTGCTTGCGGTCGAACAGCAGCTCCTCGTGCCGGGTGGAGGAGGCGTCGACGTCGATGGCGGGATAGATGCGCCGCTCGGCCAGGCGCCGATCGAGCCGGAGCTCCATGTTGCCGGTGCCCTTGAACTCCTCGAAGATCACCTCGTCCATCTTGGACCCCGTCTCGATGAGGGCGGTGGCCAGGATGGTGAGCGAACCGCCCTCCTCGATGTTGCGGGCCGCCCCGAAGAACTTCTTGGGCGGGTAGAGGGCCCCGGTGTCGATGCCGCCGGACATGATGCGGCCGGTGGCGGGGGCGGCCAGGTTGTAGGCCCGGGCCAGGCGGGTGATGCCGTCGAGGATGACCACCACGTCCCTGCCCTCCTCGACCAGCCGCTTGGCCCGCTCGATGCCGAGCTCGGACACCTGGGTGTGCTCGTCGGAGGGCCGATCGAAGGTGGAGGCGATCACCTCGCCGCTGGTGGAGCGGCGCATGTCGGTGACCTCCTCCGGGCGCTCGTCGACCAGCAGCACCATGAGGTGGACGTCGGGGTTGTTGGCCTCGATCGAGCGCACGATCTGCTTCATGATCGTCGTCTTGCCGGCCTTGGGCGGGGACACGATCATCCCTCGCTGCCCCTTGCCGATGGGCGCCACCAGATCGACGATGCGTGCGGTCATGTTGCCCGGCTCGCCCGGCGTCTCCAGCCGCAGCCGCTCGTCGGGGAACAGCGGGGTGAGGTCCTCGAAGCGGGGCCGGCGGCGGGCCTCGTCGGGGTCCTTGCCGTTGACCTGGTCGACCCGGACCAGTGCCGGGTTCTTCTCGTTGCGGCTGGCCGGCCGGCTGGCGCCGGCGACGTGGTCGCCCTTGCGCAGCCCGAACTGGCGCACCTGCTTCACCGACACGTAGACGTCGTCCCTGCTCGGCAGGTAGCCCTTGGTCCGCAGGAACCCGTAGCCCTCGTCCCGCAGGTCGAGCAGGCCCGAGCACGGCACCGGCTCCCCCGAGAACCCCTCGTCCTGGCGCTGGTCACCCGGTGAGCGGTCACGGCCCCGGCGCCGGCGGCGTCGGTTGCTGTCCCCGCCGTCGTTGCCGTCGTTGCCGTCGTTGC
>JAHWJR010000052.1:2618-6994 GCA_019348335.1 Actinomycetota bacterium | reverse complement strand
GGCGCCGGCGACGCCTCGCCACCGTTGGCGGCCGGGCCGATGCCGGCGGTGCTGAGGATCATGTCGACCAACTCGGCCTTCCGGGCCCGAGAAGCCGGCTCGATGCCCATCGCCCGGGCGATCGTCTGGAGCTCGTCACGCTCCTTGCGCTCGAGCACTGAACGCTCGAGGACGGACTCGCTCATGCGCTTACCTCTTCTTGTCGGGAGGGGTCCGGCGTGGGGGCCGGCACCACCAGGTGTGTTGCCCGCAGGATCCGCTTCGTCCTGGGCACCGGATCGTCGAGCGACGGTCGTGGTGCTGCAGGCGGAGCCGACGATCGTGCAGTTGCTCGCGCTGTCGGCTCAACGGGAGTCACCGAGCACCCACGCCGTGGTGACGTCGAGAGCAGGGTCAGGGTTCGGCTCAAGGGAAAGGGACGGGCACAGTATGCCCACCCGGCCCCATGGCCAGCCCCCGGAAACCCCGCCGACCGACGGTCATTGCCCCGGAGTCGGCGAGCGATGCGGCGCCAATGGTACCCATGACCTGCGGTGACGGCAACCAGGGCCGACGCCGGGTCCTACTTCTGCGAGGGGGTGTAGAAGGGGTTCTCCCCGGCGCCGTGGTCGGTGACGTCGACCACGTTGGCGATCTCGGGGATGGCGTCCTCGACCGTGGCCTTGATCCCCTCGGTGAGGGTGAGCGCCGCCAGCCCGCACCCCTGGCACCCGCCGCCCATGGTCATGTAGGCGGTGTCGGCCTCGACCCGATCAAGGGTGGCGAAGCCACCGTGGGTGGCGAGCATGGGGTTGATCTGGCCGTCGAGCAGCTGGCGGATGCGCTCTTCGACGCTCCCGTGGAGCTCGACCGGCCCGGTGGCCGCCGGCTCCGGCCGGGGCCGGTTGGGGTTGCGCAGCACCAGCCCGGTGGGATCGACATGATCGAGCGTGGCCCCCCGCAGCTTGTCGACCGATGGGCCGGGGACGACCACGGGCAGGTCGCCGCTGCGGTCGACGGCGTCGTCGGGGCCAGCCTCGTCCAGCGGTGCGAAGGTGAGCTCGTAGGCGAACTCGGGACCGGACACGCCCACCACGTCGACCCGCAGCGCCAGGGTGTCGCCCTCGGGCTCGGCCGAGCGCATCTCGAGGATGGTGGATCGAGCCGCGTCGGTCACGCGCAGGGGAGCCGGCTCGGTCGGCGCCAGGTTCTGGGTGATCTCGGCGGACATGGAGCCAGGCTACCGGTCCTTGCTCACCGCCCCGGGTGGGCGCCGGCGCCGGCGTGTGGCAGCCTCGGCGCGCATGGGAGATCTCGCCCGGCGCACGGAGTACGACGCCGTGGTCGTCGGCGCCGGCCCCAACGGCCTGGCGGCGGCCCTCACCCTGGCCCAGGCCGGGGCGTCGGTGCTCGTGGTGGAGCACGGGGACCGTCCCGGCGGCGGGGCCCGGTCGGGCGAGCTCACCCGTCCCGGGTTCGTCCACGACGTGTGCTCGGCCGTCCATCCGCTCGGCGTCGCCTCGCCCTACCTGCGCAGCCTGCCGCTGGAAGACCACGGCCTGGCCTGGCTCCACCCCGAGGTACCACTGGCCCACCCCCTCGACGGCGGCCGGGCCGCGGTGCTGCTGCGGGACGTGGAGGCGACCGGTGACGCCCTCGGTGATCCAGGTTGGCGCCGGCTCATGGGCCCGCTGGTGGCGTCGTGGGAGGAGGTGCTCGCCTCGATCCTCGGACCGATGCTGCGCGTTCCTCGCCACCCCGTGACCCTGGCCCGCTTCGGGGCCCGGGCCGTGTGGCCGACGACGACCTTGGCCAACAGGTTGCTCGGCGGCGAGCTCGCCCCCGCCCTGTTCGCCGGCATCGCCGCCCACTCCGTCGCCGCGCTCGACCGGCCGTTGACCGCGGCCGCCGGTCTGGTGCTCGGCGCCGCCGGCCACGCCGCCGGCTGGCCGGTGGCCGCCGGCGGGTCGCAGCGCATCGCCGACGCCATGGTGTCGTACCTCTCGTCGCTGGGTGGACGGGTGGAGACGGGGACGACGGTGACCTCGCTGGACGAGCTGCCGGCGGCCACGGCCACGCTGTTCGACACCTCCCCCCGACAGCTGCTCGCCATCGCCGGCGACCGGCTCCCCCCGCGCTACCAGCGGCGGCTGCGCCGCTTCCGGCACGGCCCGGGCGTGTTCAAGCTCGACTACGCCCTCTCCGGTCCCGTGCCCTGGACGGCGCCGGCGTGCCGGCGGGCGGGCACCGTGCACCTCGGCGGCACCCTCGCCGAGGTGGCCGCAGCGGAGAAGGACGTGGCCCGCGGCCGACACCCGGAGCGGCCCTTCGTGCTGGTCGCCCAGCAGTCGATCGTCGACCCGGCGCGGGCGCCGGCGGGGCACCACACCCTGTGGGCCTACTGCCACGTACCCGCCGGCTCGACGCTCGACATGGTCCCTGCCATCGAGGCCCAGATCGAGCGCTTCGCCCCCGGGTTCGGCGAGCTGGTCCTGGCCCGCCAGGCGACGGGCCCGGCCGACCTGGAGGCATACAACCCCAACCTGGTGGGCGGCGACATCTCCGGAGGCGCCACCGACGGGCTCCAGCTGCTCTTCCGCCCGACTGTATCGGTGAGCCCGTACCGCACGCCGGCGGCCGATCTGTTCTTGTGCTCCTCGTCGACGCCGCCGGGAGGCGGCGTGCACGGCATGTGCGGCTACTGGGCCGGACAGGAGGCGCTGCGCCTGCTCGCGCGCCGGTCGTAGGCTGGGAACGTGCCCGTCGTCGCCGCCCCTCCCTCCGGGCTGCTGCTGTTCATCCGCTACGCGTTCATGCCGAACCACCTCGGCTACTGCGGGGGCAGCGACCAGGAGGTCCTGCTCGAGCACGCCGCCGCCGGGCAGGCCGATCGGCGGCTGGCCCCGCTGCTGGCCAAGTTCACCGGGGCCTTTCCCTACCTGCGCACCATCGCCGCCGCCAACGGCATCCGTGACCCCTTCGACGCCCGGGTCGTCGAGGCCTACTGGTTGGGCAACGACCTGCTCGACGGGGTGGAGGCGGGTGCGCTGTTCCGCTCACTCGAGGAGCGCTTCGGCCGCCAGCTCACCGGCAGTGTCCGCGACCAGGTCCTGCGCAAGCCCCCGCAGGGCGCCCGGCCCTTCCACCTGTTCCACGTGCTCGACGTCTACCGCCACCTCGACCACGACGAGATCGGCATGGCAGCCATGGAGAGCTGCCGCATCAGCTGGGGCCAGGTCGCCTCGGTGGCCGGAGCCGAGCTCGTCGTGCGGCGCCAGCCACTCGTGGTCCGCGAGGGCAAGCTGGCGCTGGGCGAGGCCGCCGACGAGCGGGTGCTGCGCTCCATCTCCGACCGCGGCTTCGCCGACGACGTCGATGTCGGCGATTGGGTGTCGGTCCACTGGGGATGGACCTGTGAGGTGCTCGACCAGCGGAAGCTGCGCAACCTGCAGCGGTGGTCCGCTCACCACCTGGCGCTGGCCAACCAGACCATTTGACGATGACGGCCCTTGCACCGGGCTCCAGCGGAGATGGGAGGATGGCGTCATGACGACCCGACGTCGGCGACCACTCGTGGCCAAGGGCAGAGCCCCCAAGGACCGATCCTCACCGAGGCAGGGTGCGCCCGGCCAGGCACAAAAGCCCACCGGGCAGGCCAGCCGCATGGCCGTCGAGCTCAAGGCCCTGCGGGCCCGCCTGGGTGGCTTCGGTGACGACCTGCCCACCACGCCCGGTGACTGGCACGCGGCGGCGTGGGACTACGACCAGGCGCTGGTGGTGGCCGCCGAGACCATGGGGGTGCCCCACCCTGAGCCCGACATGGTGCTCGGCCGGCGGCGGCTCACCATCGCCGAGCGCAAGTTGATCGAGAAGGGGTTGATCTCCATGGGCTTCGACCTCGGGCCGCCGCCCCAGAGCCTGCCGCCCGGGCAGCGCTGACCCGGCCCCCAGCCAGGCGGCGGTCCGGTCACCCGGGCGCGATCTCCCTGCCGGCTCGGCACGGTCGCCGGTAGCATGGGCTGTGGTCCGGGCGCTGATGGAGCGCGCCGGCAGGCGGGCCAGGTGGCCCCGTGCCGCTGGTTCCGCCACCGACTTTCCCCCCCCACTGAGAGAGGTAGCACCTGCCATGAAGAACCTGCTTCGACGGCTGTCCAAGGCCGACGACCCGGCCCGGCGTGAAGAGATCGAGCGCCAGGCTGCAGACGAGATCAAGGCGGTGGGAAGCGCGGCCCCGGCCGAGGCCAACTCCGCTTCCTGGGCGCCATCCGCTCCCGAGAGCGACACCCACACCGCTCAGCCTGAGTCGGCCCCCGCGCCGGCGGAGCCCAACCGCCGGTTGACCGCTCAGCAGCGCGTCGCCGCTCGCAAGCTGCAGACCCAGAACTGAGATTCCGTAC
>JAHWJR010000052.1:0-2518 GCA_019348335.1 Actinomycetota bacterium | reverse complement strand
CCACCGATGCCACCTCGCCGGTCAGCTCGTTGCTGACGCCGCGGGTCGAGCCCGGAGCCAGGTCCTCGTCGCGCAGCGGATAGCGCAGGCCGACGGTGCGCACGCCCCGGGCCACGCCACCGAGGGCCAACAGCGACACCAGTGCCCCGGCGCTGCGACGGAGCTCGCTTCGGGCCCGTACCACGGTGAGGCGGGCCGTCCCGACCCGCGCCTCGACGACCACCCCGGCGAGATCGGCGCTGGCCAGCACCAGGACGTTGGCCAGGAAGTGGTCGAGCCTCCCCCCGTAGCCGCCCACCACCACCACCCGGCGGCACCCGTGCTCGAGCGCCGCCCGCAGCCCCAGCTCCAGATCGGTGTGGTCCTTGGCCGCAGGATGTCGCTCCACCCGGCAGCCCGCCGCCATCGCCGCCTCGAGCGCGGCGGGAGCGAGCGAGTCGAAGTCGCCCACGGCGAGGTCGACGTCCAAGCCGAGGATCGCCGCCTGGTCGAGCCCGGAGTCCGCGGCGATGACGTAGGCTCGCGGCGGGAGGTCTGCGACCAGGTCGGGCGACACGGGGTCGCCTCCGGTCAGGACGACGACATCGTCGTCACCCTGGTCCATCTGTCTCCTCCAGAACCCGACCGTACCGCCGCAGGGCTTCGCCGAAGCGGCACCGTCCATGACCGTGGCACCGTCCGCGAAGGAGAGGTACACCAGCACCATGATCAAGGTTTGGATCGACCAGGACCTGTGCACCGGCGACGGGCTGTGCGCCGAGATCGCTCCCGACATCTTCTTCGGCAAGGACGACGGGCTGTTCTACGTGAAAGAGGACGCCTCCAACTTCGGTGAGACGAAGTTGTTCGACGGCGAGGGTCACCCCGCCTCGGCCGACGGCATCGCCCGCGTTCCCGAGGGCGGTGAGGACCGCACCATCGAGGCGGCCGAGGAGTGCCCCGGGGAGTGCATCTTCATCGAGCTCGACTGAGCACCGCCGTGCCGGGGCGGAGGCGCCCGGCACGTCAGGTCTCGATCAGGGTGCTGAACAGCTCGGCGTACTCGATGAGGTGGCGACTACCGAGGAACAGCTCCACGGTGCGCTCCCTCGCCTGGCGACCCACTTGCTCGGCGAAGGCCGGCTCGGTGAGCAGCCGGCGCAGGTGGGCCCCGAACTCCTCGAGGTCGGTCGGGTCGCGCACGAGCAGGCCGTGTTCGCCGTGGACGATCTGGTCCTGGATGCCACCCACGGCGCTGGCCACCACGGGGCGGCTCTTCCACATCGCCTCGGCCACGGTCAGCCCGAAACCTTCGGCCAGGCTCTTCTGCACCACCACGGCGGCGTGGCGCTGCACGGCGTTGACGATGGCGGCGTTCTCCTCGACGTCGGCCATGGGCAGGGCCACGAGCTGGATGCGGGCCCGGGCGGCGTCCGGCAGCGTCCGCCACCGGGCGACGCACTCGTCGAGCACCTCGGCGCCCTCGGGATCGTCGGCGACCCCGGTGACGTTGGGACCGACGAGGGCCAGCTGAGCGTCGGTGCCGGCGAGCACGTGCTCGGCGAAGCCCTCCATCACCCCCTGCATGTCCTTGAGCCGGTCCCAGCGGGACACCTGCACCACCAGCGGGGTGTCCGGGAGCGGGGCCGGACCGGCGCGCACCACGTCGGCGACGTGGTCCACCCGGCCGGGCGAGCCGTCCCGCCGGACGAAGGCGGGCACGTCGAGATCACCGGTGGGCTGGATGATCCCCGCATGCGCCAGCACGGCTCGCACCGTGGAGGGCGCCATGTCGGCGTTCTTGGTGGAGAACGGGTCGATCGAGGGGGCGATGATGTGGACCCTGGAGTCGCCCTGGAGCCAGTCCGGGACGTAGGCCGGCCGGGAGAACACGAAGCCGGCGGCGTCGGTGAGGTAGGGACGCAGGAACGCCCACGATCGCTCGGTGAGCTCGTTGGCGACGTCGCTGCCGATGTGGTCCCGCCAGAACGCCAGCGTCCCGGCCTTGACCATCGCCGGCACCAGGCCGGCGGTCTGGGGATCGTGCAGCAGCATGGCGTCGCCGGCCCGGACCACGGCGCCGAGCGCCTCGGCATTGCCGCTGAGCACCTGCTCGTAGTGGGCGTGCTCGGCGTCGCCCAACGGCCCGCCGTCGCCCGCCTGGCCGTGGAAGCCGTTGTGCAGACGTTTGGTGATGCGGAAGAACTCGGGGTCGCCCTCGACGACCACCCACCGGGCGTCGACTCCGGCGCCACGGGCATAGGCCACGAGTGGTTGGAGCATCTCGGCCACTCCACCGCCACTGGCGGTGGAGTTGACGTTCCACACCGACCGGTCCTTGAGCGCCACCGCCGCCCGCTCGGCAGCGCCACGCAGCCGGGCGGCGTGGGCATCGCCCACCAGTGGCTCGAACCGGCTCAGCGGCAACGCCTGGATGGGTTGCACCTCGTACACCGGCGCGACCGTAGCCGCCGGTCCCCGCTCGCACCCGCCGGTAACTGAGGCCACGACGCCGTTCCGTGGGCGGCCCGGAGGGCGG
>JAHWJR010000236.1 GCA_019348335.1 Actinomycetota bacterium | reverse complement strand
GCCCACGCAGGCGAGCGCCCCGAGGGCAAGGACCGCTGCGGCACCCAGTTGCCGTGGTCGGTTCGTCGCACCGATGGTTCGACTCGTGCAGTAATGGTCCATCATCAATGGCTCCTTTGCGCATGTATTTCACCTGTATCAGGCCACTACCCGCCCTGCACCCCGTCCCATTCGTTCCCCGAGAGCTGCATCTACCTGGCCGGGCTGCTCTTGCGAGGGGAGCTCGTCTACCTCGGAGGGCTCGCCGTGGGTTGCCGCAACGGGATGGAGAGGCGCGAATGGGCGAGCCCCCTCTCGGGCAGGTCAGAAGTGATGGCCGCGCTGTCCTTCGGGGAAGCCGCCTGGGGCGGTTTGCCCCTCGGTACCTCCGACGCGGAGTGACGCTCAGCCCGAGGTGAGCCCGTTCGAGCACGCAGGGCCCTTCTCTGGGTCGCCCACGACAGGCTCCTCTGGAGGCACCTCCCGGTCGAGGTCGGGTCGGTCGGCGCCTGCGGTGCGACCGAAGCGCTGCGTCGCCCACACCTCACCGTTCTCGCTGCACACCAGCCCCACCCCCAAACGATCGAACCCGGGCTCCAGGACGTTGACGCGGTGACCCTCCGACCGCATCCAGCCGACGTGGATCCGCCCCGCCGGCACCGGACCGCTGGACTGGAAGATGTTCTCGCCCAGTGCCGTGTAGCCGTCCACCGCCGCCTGCATCTCCTGTGGGTCCTGGTGTTCGAACTGCCCGGCTGCGGCCATGTCCGTGCTCCACTGCCGGGCGCGCCGAGCCAGCTGTTCGTCCCACTCCAGTGGCGACAGCCCTCGCTGCTCGCGCTCCGCGTTGACCATCTCGAAGATCACCCGTTCCATGGAGCGCTCCGGATCGGCGTCTCCCGCCTCCGGCGGATCTCCTGCTGGAGGCGCTTCAACGCCCGGGCCATCCGGCGCCGGCACCTCGAGCACCACGCAGCCAGTGGAGACGACGAGGACCACGAGCCCCAAGACAACGGTGACAGGCCGCAGGGGCACGCAGGTCCTAGGGGAGGCGACCAGGGGGAACTCCTTCGAGTGCGGCGGTCATGAAGGCCTTCCACGTCTCGGCGGGAATCGAGCCGCCCGTGACCCGGCCCACGCCCTTCACGTTGAACAGCGAGGTGGGCCGCTCCCTGTTCCCCATCCAAACGGCCGTCGACAGCGTCGGCGTGTAGCCGACGAACCAGGCGTCGCGCCACTCCTGCGCCGTGCCCGTCTTTCCCGCCGCCGGCCGGCCGATGTCGGCCGCGGTGCCGGTGCCACCGGCGATGACACCTTGGAGGATGTCGGTCACGGTGAACGCCACTCGGGCGTCGAGGACGGGTTCGGCAGGGCGGTTCCGGTTGTCCTCGAGGATCTCGCCGTCCAACCCTTCCACCCACATCACCGGTGTAGGGGCCTGGCGGCGGCCCCGGTTGGCGAACACACCGTAAGCAGAGGCCATCTCCAGCGGTGAGACCTCCTGCACTCCCAGGGCGTAGCTGATGCCGTGGACCTCAGGGTTCGCCACCCACGCCGACGTGATGCCGAGGCGCCTGGCCATGTCGCCCACCTGGGGGACGCCCACGTCCTGGATGAGCTGGGCGTACACCGTGTTGTAGGAGCGCTGGGTGGCCCGGCGCAGGTTCACCCGTCCGCCGGCTGAACCCTCGTAGTTGCGTACCACGCACCCGAGCTCACCGGTGCAGCCGGGAACCCGGTAGGCGCTGGGAGCCGAGTAGACCCTTGTGTCGGGGATGCCGCTCTCGAGGGCGGCAGCCAGCACGAACGGCTTCCACGACGACCCGGGTTGACGTCCGGTGCCGCCCCCGTTGGCGTACACGACCTCGGGATCCCAGCAGGCCGCCGGGACGTCGATGGCCCCCTCGAGCTCAGGAGGCGGCGTAGGGCACCTACCCAGCGCCAGGTTCACCTGGCCGCCGGGGGCTCTGAAGTCACGGCCACCCACGAGGGCGGCGAGGAAGCCGGTCCTCGGGTCCACCGAGGCCAGGGCCATCTCCAGCGGCGGCTGTGTGCCCTCGAGGGCGCCGGCAACGGTGGCTCTGGCAATGTCCTGGATGCGGGGATCGAGCGTGGTGTGGATCTTCAGCCCGCCGGCGTGGAGCCGCTCGCCGTACTGATCCTCCAGATAGCGCCGCACGTAATCGACGAAGTAGGGATAGCGGCTGACGGGGTCTCTCGGTGTGTGGACGACGGTCGACGGCCGTGGCGGCTCGCCGGTCTCAGCCAGCCAGACCTTCCGTCCAACCGCCTCTTCGTGTTCCTGGTCGCTGAGGTGGCCCTGGTCCCGCATTCGGTCGAGCACCAAGACCCGGCGTTGCTCGGCCACCGCGGGGTCGCCCAGGGGTTCGTAGCGGCTCGGTGCGGGGATGAGCCCGGCCAGCAGCGCGGCCTCCGAGACGTCGATGTCGCTCACCGGCTTGCGGAAGTAGGTCATCGACGCCGCCCCCACGCCGATGGCACCTTGGCCCAGGTAGATCCCGTTGAGATACTTGAAGAGGATCTCGTCCTTGTCCTCCAGACGTTCCAGACGGCGGGCCAGGACCGCCTCCCTCAGCTTGCGTCCGACCGTCTGCTCTGCGCCGACGTACGCGTTCTTCACGTACTGCTGGGTGATGGTCGAGCCGCCCTCGACGATCTCACCCGCCTTGATGTCGGCGATCAGCGCACGCAGCATGGCCAGAGGGTCGATCCCGCTGTGGGAGTAGAACGACTGGTCCTCAGCCGCCACCACGGCTTCCTTCAAGTGCTCGGGAATATCGCCTTGCTCGATGGGCAGTCTTCGCTCGAACTGGCGGAACACGGCGATCTCCTGGCCGTGGACGTCGTAGACACGGCTGAGGAAGCCGCCCCGGGCAGGGCGGAGCTCGGGCAGCTCGTCGAGCGACGGGGGCGCCAGCACTGCGGCCGCCACGATGCCGGAGACCCCAACGGGTGCCAGGGCGGCGACGATCAGCACGACGGCGGTGGCCCACGCGAGCCCCCGGGGGCCTTTGTTCACCGAGACTTCGGTCGGTCAGCTCGGGTGCGCACCGAACCAGCGTACGGGGAGGGTGGCCGGTCCAGTCGGCTTCACGGCCTTCATCCGCCCTGGTCCCCGGGGCGCCAATCGGGGCTCCAGCCTCTCACGTC
>JAHWJR010000006.1 GCA_019348335.1 Actinomycetota bacterium | reverse complement strand
ACACCGCCACCCGCCGCCACGCCGAGGAGTGGAACGCCGCCCGGCCCGATGCCCCACCCCACCCGCCCGACCCGTGGAGCGGGCCCGACTGGCCGGCGCTGCTGGCCGGCGCCGAGGCCGACCTCGAAGCCGCCCGGCGGCTGTTGGACGAGGCGCTCGAGATCCGCGACCGGGCGGCCACCACCGCGGTCAGCGACGACGCCCCGGTGCAGGCCGCCTGGGAGCTCTACGCTCGGCTCTACGCCGACCACCCCGACCAGTTCCTGTGGGCCGGCATGGCCAAGCTGGCCGGTGCCACCTTCTACGCCGGGTTCCAGGACGTCCACGTGCTGCGCCGGGCCATCGAGGACGGGGCCATGACCGCCGACCAGGTCGAGGAGGCCCTGGAGAAGCTGTACCCGGGGCTGCCCGACCCGGTCGTGCGCCGGTTGGTCGACCTCGGCGCCGACGACCTCGCCGGCCTGGCCGGCGAGCTGCGCTTCGTCGAGACCACGTTCCTCGACATGCAGCAGAACATCTTCGACGATCTGGCCTGGCAGCATCTGGCCTACCAGGAAGGGGGGATGGAGGCGCTGTCAGCCCTGCACGCGAGCAGAGCCATCAAGGACGAGCACATCCGAGCCTGGCGCCACATCGACTCGGGCGACCCCGCTCGGGTGCAGCAGGGCAACCTGGAGCTGCTGCGCTACGAGCAGAAGCAGATCATCGGCGACGACTACGACGCCATCCGCAACCACAGCGAGGTCACCTGGCTGTTGACCCTCGGCATGTCGGTGGTCGCCGAGAGCCCCATCCCCGGCGGTCGCCCGTTCCGGGAGGTGGTGCCTTACGAGGTGGGGCTGAACACCCCCGATCGCATCCCGGTCGTGCCCGGCTGGCTCGTCCCCGACCGGGTGCCCTACACCGACGTGCGCATCCCCGGCGGCGAGGGCGTCCATGTCGACACCCCCGACCAGATCCGGGTCGGCCTACCCATCAACAACGTGTCGGTCTTCGAGAAGCGCTGGCAGTGGATTCGGGACGACATGTACCCGGCCTGGGTCAGGTTGGTGGGCTCCGGCGCCGCCGGCGACCTGGTGGCCACCCCGCTCGGGGACCTGGCCGCCGAGCGCCGTACCATCCCCGACTCGTGGTTGCGCTACGAGCCCGGCCGATGAAGCGGCTCCTGGTCGTGGCCCTGCTACTGGCCGCGCTGGTGGCCGGGTGCACGATCTCCTTCGAGGAGGGCGAACAGACCGACCAGAGGAAGGAGGTGCCGGTGAAGCCGGTGTGGGACCTGCGCAACAGCCATCGCATCGAGGACGTGGGCTGGCCCGAGGACAACGACCTCGACCTGTACCACGTCGAGGCCGAGCCGGGCGAGCTGAAGATCCTGCTCCCTGCCGGGGTGGTCATCGAGCCGCCCCCGGAGGGCCCCATCACCGCCATACCCAGCCGGCCGTTCGACTTCGACACCAGCGCCGACCATGGGCAGTTGGACTACATCGTTGTCAACTACCCGCGGGAGCCGGTGCGTGACGCCGCCCGGCGGGCTGCCGAGCTGGCCCGCCAGTGGGGCCTCGACGCCTCGCGTCTTGCCGAGTGGGCTGCCCGCAACGCCGACGGCAGAGACAACAGTCCGGGGGGCTCCATGGCGACCACCGGTTCGCAGCGGCCGACCGAGGATGGGCCCTCGCTCAGCATCGACGCCCGGGCCCTGAGCACCGGCGAGTCCTACCTGAGCGTCACCGTCTCCTGGTACGACGAGAGCCAAGAGACCTGAGGATGCCCGGCCGAGCTGAGGGTTGACGCCGCCAAGTCCGCGGGGGTCAGCGCCGTCGCATGACCCGTGCCCGGCCGAGCGGGGCAACCTCGAACCTGCAGCGCTACGAACAGCGGCAGAGCCCCGTCGCCGACGACGACGCCATCCGCCACCACAGCGAGGACTCCTGGCTGTAGACCCTGAGCCCCCGATCGCATCCCGGTCGTGCCCGGCTGGCTCGTCCCCGACCGGCTCCCCTTCACCGACGTGCGCATCCCCGGCAGCGAGGGCGTCCATGTGGGCACCCCGGACCACATCGGCGTCGGCCTGCCTCTCGACAACGTGTCGATCTTCGAGAAGCGCTGGAAGTGGATCCGAGACGACATGTACCCGGCCTGGGTCAGGTTGGTGGGCTCCGGAGCCGGGCCGATGAGGCGGCACGTCGGGGCCGCCCTGCTGAGCAGCGCTGCTGGGAGCGTGCACGATCACCTTCGACGACGCCGAGCAGAAGGAGGAGACGCCGGTGAAGCCGGTGTGGGACCTGCGGCGCTCGAGGCTGACCGCCACCATGGGCGGCTTCGCCCGCACTTGGGTTCATTCTCGTCGGGCGTCGTCGGCTCCGTTCACGGGGTCGGCCAGCAGCCGGGCCAGGCGTGTGGGTTCGGCGGTGGGCACGGCGGCGTAGCCGGGCCGTCCCCGCACCTTCACGCTGACGTAGCGATCACCCAGGGCCGGTCCCCAAGCGCCCCTGGCCACTGTGCACGTCGCACTGGCCCGGTCGTCGAACCAACCGCCGGCTGTTCCGGTGTAGCGCTGCCCGGCCGCCTGGTCATTTGCAAGCTCCCTGCGCGAAGCGGGCTGCGGTAGGGTCCAGCCCGCCATGCTGAGCGCCGTCTGGTTGATTCCCGCCCTGCCCCTGGCCGGGTTCCTCATCCTCCTGGCGGCGGGGCGAAAGCTGGGCGAGCCGGCGGCGGGATGGCTGGCCACCGCCATGGTGACCGGGTCGTTCGTGGCCGGGCTGGTGACCTTCGCCGGGCTTCTGGGCGAGGACGAGCACCACCGCCAGTTCGTGTTCACCGTCTTCGAGTGGCTGCCGTCGGGGAGCTTCTCGGTCGACGTGGGCTTCCTGGTCGACCCGCTGTCGATGGCCATGGTGCTGTTCGTCACCGGGGTGGGGGCGCTGATCCACCTCTACTCCATCGGCTACATGCACGGCGACCCCCGCTTCCACACCTTCTTCCTGTACCTCAACCTGTTCGCCTTCTCCATGCTCATGCTGGTGCTGGGTGACAACCTGCTCATCACCTTCCTCGGCTGGGAGGGCGTGGGGGCGTGCTCCTACCTTCTGGTGTCGTTCTGGTTCGAGCGGAACTCGGCGGCGGTGGCCGGCAAGAAGGCCTTCGTCACCAACCGGGTGGGCGACTGGGGCTTCATGGTCGCCATCTTCCTGACCTTCGCCTCGCTGGGAACGCTCACCTACGCCGGCGAGGAGGGCTTCCTGGAGAACGCCGGCGCCCTGCCCGAGGCCACTGCCCTCGGCATCGCCCTGCTGCTGTTCGTGGGGGCGGCCGGCAAGTCGGCCCAGCTCCCGCTGTACGTGTGGCTACCCGACGCCATGGAGGGCCCGACGCCGGTCTCGGCGCTCATCCACGCCGCCACCATGGTGACCGCCGGCGTGTACCTGATGGCCAGGGTGAACCCCCTGCTCGACGCCGCCCCCGCCGCCCTGACCGTCATCTCGGTGATGGGCGCCGCCACCGCCCTGTTCGCCGCCACCTGCGCGGTGGCCCAGCGCGACATCAAGAAGGTGCTGGCCTACTCGACGGTGTCGCAGCTCGGCTACATGTTCCTGGCCATCGGGGTGGGCGCCTACGTGGCCGCCATCTTCCACATGATCACCCACGCCTTCTTCAAGGCCCTGCTGTTCCTCGGAGCCGGCTCGGTCATCCACGGCCTCCACGACGAGCAGGACATGCGCCGCATGGGCGGCCTGCGCAAGCTCATGCCCATCACCGCCGGTACGTTCATCGTCGGCTGGCTGGCCATCGCCGGCATTCCGCCGTTCAGCGGCTTCTGGTCCAAAGACGAGATCCTCGCCGCCGCCTGGGACTCCAACCGGCTCCTGTGGTTGGTGGGCGTCATCACCGCCCTGCTCACCGCCTACTACATGAGCCGCCAGGTCTTCCTGGTCTTCTTCGGCCCGCCCCGCTGGCAGGAGGCGCACGCCGGCGCAACCTCGGAGGAGGCCCTGGCCGAGCCCGAGCACGAGCCCGCCGCCGCCCAGGCCGCTCCGGCCACGCCCCACGAGTCGCCGCCCACCATGACCGTGCCCCTGGTGGTGCTGGCCGTGCTGGCCGCCGGCGGGGGCCTGCTCAACCTGCCCGGGGTGCTGACCCTCGAGCACTTCCTCGAGCCGGTGTTCGAGGACCGCCTGCACGAGCTCGACATCCCCGCCGGCATCCTGCTCAGCCTCGCCGCCGTGACCGGCGTCGGTGTGGTGATCGGGATCCTCGCCGCCCGGGCCATCTACCTGCGCAGCACGCAACCCGCCGACCGCTTCGAGCCGGAGCTGCTGCGCCGGGCGTGGGGGTTCGACCAGGCCCTGGCCGGGTTCTTCGGGGGTCCCGGGCGGGCCTTCGCCAACTTCACCTCGCGGGTCCTCGACGGGCGGGGGATCGACGGCGCCGTCAACGGCATCGCCACCCTGGTCCGCGGGGGCGGGTCCCGGTTGCGCCTCACCCAGACCGGCTACGTGCGCAACTACGCCTTGTTCATGGGCGGTGGCGCCGTGCTGCTGCTGGCCTTCTTCCTCCTCCGGACCGGGGTGGCGTGAACGACCTCGGCTTTCCCCTGCTCACCGCCCTGATCGTCGTGCCGGTGCTGGGTGCGCTGGCCGTGGCCCTGGTGCCCCGGAGCAACGCTGCACTCGTGCGGGGCGTGGGCGTCGCCACCACGCTGGTGGTGGCCGCGCTGAGCGTGTGGCTGCTCGTGGTCTTCGACGGGAACGACGCCGGGTTCCAGCTGGGTGAGAAGTACACCTGGATCGCCGACTTCGGCATCGCCTGGAACCTGGGCGTCGACGGCATCTCCTTGTTCCTGGTGGTGCTCACCGGGCTGCTGTACCCCATCGCCGTGATCGGGGTCCGGCCCCACCACGATCCCAAGCCCTACCTGGCCTGGCTCCTGCTGCTGGAGGCGGGGTGCATCGGGGTCTTCCTCTCGCTCGACCTCTTCTTGTTCTTCGTGATGTTCGAGATCGTGCTGGTGCCGATGTACTTCCTGATCGGCGGCTGGGGCTACGGCGACCGCGTCTACGCCGCCCTCAAGTTCTTCCTGTTCACCATGGCCGGCTCGGCCTTCATGCTGGTGGGGATCGTGGCGCTGGCGTTCCTGCACCAGCAGGCCACCGGGGAGCTGACCTTCGACCTGGTCACCATCGCCGAGGCCCAGGGCAGCATCGCCCAGACCACCGCCCGGTGGCTGTTCCTCGGCTTCGCCGTGGCCTTCGCCGTGAAGGTGCCGCTGTTCCCGCTCCACACCTGGCTGCCGGACGCCCACACCCAGGCCCCCACCGCCGGCTCGGTGATCCTGGCCGGTGTCATGTTGAAGCTGGGCACCTACGGGTTCCTCCGCTTCGGGCTCTACCTGTTCCCCGAGGCGGCGGCGTACTTCGCCCCCTTCCTCGTCACGCTCGGAGTGATCGGCATCATCTACGGCGCCGTGGTGGCGGCCATGCAGCGCGACCTCAAGCGCCTGGTGGCCTACTCGTCGGTGGCCCACCTCGGCTTCATCGTGCTCGGCACCTTCGCCTTCACCACCCAGGGGCTCCAGGGCGGGGTGATCCAGATGGTCAACCACGGCATCTCCACCGGTGCCCTCTTCCTCCTGGTGGGCATGATCTACGAGCGCCGCCACACGCGGGAGATCGCCGAGCTGAAGGGGCTGCAGAAGGCAGCGCCGGTGCTGGCCGGGGTGTTCACCGTGGTGATGCTGAGCTCCATCGGCCTGCCCGGGCTCAACGGCTTCGTGGGTGAGTTCCTCATCCTCCTCGGCAGCTTCCCCACCCGACGGTGGTGGGCGGTGGTGGCCACGGTGGGCGTCATCCTCGCCGCGGTGTACCTGCTGTGGGCCTACCAGCGGGTGTTCCACGGCGCTCCCGACGAGGCCAACGCCGGGACCCCGGACATGGACCGGCGTGAGCGCCTGATCATGGCGCCGTTGCTGGCGGCCATCGTGTTCCTGGGCGTGTACCCCAAGCCGGTGCTCGAGCGCATCGAGCCCGCCGTCGACCGCCTGATCGCCCACGTCGAGGCCAGCTCCGACTTCAGCCAGCCCGAGGTGGCGGCGACGGAGGGCGAACGATGACGCCGGCGGTCATCGCCCAGATCGAGCCCATCGCCACCCCCGAGATCGAGTGGTTCGCCGTCTCCCCCCTGCTGGTGCTGGTGGGCGGAGCCCTCGTGTTGCTCACCGCCGCCGCCCTGGCCCGCAGCCGGCCCCCGCGGGGCTTCTACGCCCTGTTCACCGTGGTGACCGCGGCGCTGGCGGTGGCGTGCTCGGCGTTGCTCTGGCAGCGGGTGACCGACCCTGGCCGAGGCCCGTTCACCGCCATCGGCGGCGCCATCACCATCGACGGCTTCAGCGTCTTCTTCGCCGTGACCATCACCGCCGCCATCGCCCTCGGCGCACTCCTGGCCGACGACTACCTGCGCCGGGAGGGCCTCGACGGTCCCGAGCTCTACGTGCTCATGCTGCTGTCGGGCACCGGCGGCGTGGTGATGGCCATGGCCAACGACCTGATCGTGGTCTTCCTCGGTCTCGAGACGCTCTCCATCGCCCTCTACGTCATGGCCGGGCTCCACCTGCGACGCCTCGAGTCGCAGGAGTCGGCCATCAAGTACTTCGTGCTGGGCTCGTTCTCGTCGGCCTTCCTGCTCTACGGCATCGCCCTGGTGTACGGCGCCACCGGGTCCACCAACTTCGGGGCCATCGCCGGCTTCCTGAGCGGCAACGTGCTGGCCTCCAACGGCCTGCTGCTGGCCGGGTTCGCCCTGCTGCTGGTGGGGCTGGGCTTCAAGGTGGCCGCCGTGCCCTTCCACGTCTGGACGCCCGACGTCTACCAGGGAGCGCCCACCCCGGTCACCGCCTTCATGGCGTCAGCCTCCAAGGCGGCCGGCTTCGCCGCCCTGCTGCGGGTGTTCGTGTCGACCTTCGACGTCTACCGCCTCGACTGGCGGCCCCTCATGTGGGGGCTGGCCGTGCTCAGCCTGCTCGTGGGCTCGTTCCTGGCCGTCGTCCAGAGCGACGTGAAGCGGATGCTGGCCTACAGCTCCATCAGCCACGCCGGCTTCATCCTCGTGGGCGCCGAGGCGGCCAGCGACCGAGGCATCGCCGGCGCCCTGTTCTACCTGTTGGCCTACACGTTCATGGTGGTGGGCAGCTTCGGGGTGGCCACCCTGGTCGGGGGCCGGGGTGACGCCGATCACGGCCTGTCCGCCTACCGGGGCCTGTCGCGCCGGCGACCGCTCCTGGCGCTGGCCTTCACCGTGCTGCTGCTGGCCCAGGCCGGGGTGCCGCTGACCTCCGGGTTCCTGGCCAAGTTCTACGTGATCGGCGCCGCCGTGGAGGCCGACAGCTACGCCTTGGCCCTGATCGCCATGCTGTCGGCCGTGGTCGCCGCCTTCGTCTACCTGCGCATCACCGTCGCCATGTACATGGGCGACGAGACCGAGGGAGCCGAAGCCGTCACCAGACCGGCCGTGCGAGTGCCGCCCGGCGCCGCTCTGGCCCTGGGCGTGGCCGTGGCCTTCACCATCGTCGTGGGGATACTCCCGTCACCCGTCGTCGACTTCGCCCGCGACGCCGTTCCCGTCCTGTTGAGCGCCCCCTAAGGCCTTCGCGCGGCGCTGGTGCCCGGCGGAAGCGGGGCCGCTAGGTTCAAACAGAGGTTGAAGTGATCCCGTCAGCGCGGGACCACGGCACTCGGGAGGAACCATGGACCATCGCCCGCCGGCGTCGACGGAAGGCCCCCCGCCCGACCTCGCTCTTCGCGTGTCCCGGCGTCGCCTCCTCGGCTGGGCGGGCGCCGGTGTCGCCGGCTTGGCCCTGGCCGGGTGCGGAGACGGCGGCGACGCCTCGAGTGGGGCGCCGGCCCCCGGCCCCACCGACGACCGGGGCACGTCGTTCGCCGGCCGCACCATCAGCGTGGCCCTCTACGCCAAGAACCACGCCTCGTCACCGCTGTTCTGGCAGCAGTTCGCCCCCGAGGGCCTCACCGTCGAGCCGCAGATCTTCACCAGCGCCAGCGACATCAACCGGGCCATGGACGCCGGCGACCTCGACTTCGGGCTCATGGGCCCCTACAACACCCTCATCGAGGCGGAGCAGGGCTTCCGCTCCAAGATCATCTGCATGTGCTCGCGCCAGGGGATCGGCCTGGCCGCCCGGACCGACCGGGGCATCGAGAGCGTCGAGGACCTGGCCGGCAAGCGGGTGGCGGTGCCGCCGCCCGGCGTGCAGGTCCTTGTGCTCACCACCCTGCTGGCCCAGGCCGGCCTCGAGCTCGACCGTGACGTCACCGCCATCCCTCTCGGGTACGCCGACCACGCCGCTGCCCTGGAGCGGGGCGACGTCGACGCCTACATGGGCACTGAGCCGCCTGTGACCCAGAGCGTGGTCGACGGGGTGGCGCGGCGCCTCGACGTGTACACCACGCCGGTGGGCGACTTCAACACCGCCATGTGGGCCGCGCCCCACGTGCAGGACGACGACGATCTGCTCGCCGCGGTGGTGCGGATGCAACGTGACGCCGCCGAGCACCTCACCCCGGGCGGTGACAACGACGAGGAGGTGTGGCACGACCTGCTGGTGGGCCAGTTCGGCTACGCCGAGGACGTGGCCGGCGAGGTGCTGTCCAACATCGGCGCCGAGTGGGACTTCGACGACCGCCGGCGGTCCCAGGTCGAGGGCGCCGGCGAGATCATGCTCTCCACCGGGGTGCTCAGCCGCGAGCCCGACTACGAGTCCCTCTACCTGCTCGACCACCTCCCCGACCGGTGAGCACCACATCCGGGACGGCCGCCGTGGCCGAGCACACCGCCCCGGGCCCGGACGATCCCGGCGGTCTCGACGAGCGCGAACCGGTCATCACCCCGAGCGGTCGTCCCCGGCGCCGCCGGCGCCGCCTGCTCGGCCTGGTGGTGCCGGCGTTGTTGGTGACGGTCTGGGCGCTGGCCAGCGCCGCCGGCTGGGTGTCGCCCCGCCTTTTGCCGTCGCCGGGCAGGGTCGTGGAGGCCGGGTGGGCGTTCGTGGCCGGTGGTGGGGGCGCCACGCTGCCGGGCGTGACGCCCTTCGACGGCGCCGCTGGCCGCCACGTCGGCGCCAGCGTGGGCCGGTGGCTGGTGGCCTTCGCCCTGGCGGTGGCCGTGGGCGTGCCCCTGGGGGCGGCGATCGGGCTGTCCCGGCGCACCGCCGAGCTGCTCGACCCGCTGGTGCAGGCCCTCCGGTCGATCCCCATCACCGCCTGGCTGCCCATCGCCCTGGTGTGGTTCGGGCTGGGCGAGGGCGCCGCCCGCTACCTGGTGTTCGTGGGCGCGCTGTTCCCCATCGTGATCGCCACCGCCGACGGCGCCTCGCGGGTGCCACGGGCGTTGGTCGACGGCGCCGTCATGCTGGGCACCCGCAGGCGGGACCTGGGCCGCAAGGTCTACCTTCCCGCGGCGCTGCCGGCCATCGTCACCGGCCTGCGCCTGGGGCTGACCCTCGGGTGGATGAGCGTGATCGTGGGCGAGCTCACCGGCACCACGTCGGGGGTGGGGGCCATGATGTGGGCCGCCCGGGAGGTGGGCCGGCTCGACCACATCATCGTGGGCATGGCCACCTTCGCCCTCGTGGGCCTGACCGGCGACCTGATCCTGCGTGCCGCCGCCCGCCCCTTCGTGGCGTGGAGCGACCGGTGAGCCCCTCGCCGGTCCGCTCCGCCGGGGGGCTGACGGCCGTCGCCACCGACCTGGAGGTGCGGGGGCTGCGCAAGTCCTACGGCGCCGTGCAGGTGCTCGACGGTGTCGACCTGAGCGTGGCCGCCGGGGAGGTGGCCGCCGTGCTGGGGCCCAGCGGCTGCGGCAAGTCGACGTTGCTCCGGCTGCTGGCCGGCCTGGAGGAGCCCGACGACGGCACCATCACCCTGGGAGGCGAGCCACTGCGTGGCCCCTCGCCCACGCACCCCATGGTCGCCCAGGGTGCGACGCTGTTCCCCTGGCTGTCGCTGCGGGACAACCTGGCGTGGGGACCATCGGCTGCCCGCCGATCCGACGCCGATGCCGTGGCCGACGAGCTGCTGGTGGCCACCGGGCTGACCGGCTTCGCCGACGCCCTGCCCCGCCAGCTGTCCGGCGGCATGCGCCAGCGCGCCGCCATCGCCCAGGTCCTGGCCAACCGGCCACCGGTGCTGTTGCTCGACGAGCCCTTCGGGGCCCTCGACGCCCAGACCCGTCTGCGCATGCACGAGTGGCTGCGAGGCCTGCTGGCCGAGCGACCCACGACCGTGGTGCTGGTGACCCACGACGTCGAGGAGGCCCTCCTGTTGGGCGACCGGTTGGCACTGCTCGGCCGGCGGCCCAGCCGGGTGATCGAGTCCAGCCGCATCTCCTTCGGTGCGGAGCGGGGCCGGGCCACGCTGCGTGATCCCCGCTTCGTCGAGCTCAAGGTCCAGGTGCTCGAGCGGGTCCTCGCCTCCTGAGCGCCGGCCGGGCGTCCCAGCAGCCGGCGGTGCCCTCTTCCTGGAGCCGGTACTTCTGGACCCGGGTCGTGGGGGTCTTGGGCAGCTCGGCCCGCACGTCGAGGAACCGGGGCACCATGAAGCGGGGAAGCTGCGCTCGCAGGAACCCGTGGAGCTCGACCGGGTCGAGAACGGCGCCGGGCCGCGGCACCACGGAGAGCTTGACGTCCTCGTCGGCCTCGTCCTCGGCGGGGACCCCTACGGCGGCCGCCTCCAGCACACCGGGATGGGCGAGGGCCCCGGCCTCGACGTCGTCGGCGGCGATCATCTCCCCCCGCCGGCGGATGGCGTCGCGCCGGCGCCCGAGGAAGGACAGCTCACCGTCGTCGTGGCGGCGCATCAGGTCACCGGTGTGGTACCACCCCTCGCCGTCCCCGGGCGGGAGCAGCCGTCCGTCCTCGCCCAGGTAGCCGCTGAACATGGCCAGTGCCCGGTGGGGCCGGATCCACAGCTCGCCGACCTCGCCTCCCGCCGCCTCGGCACCCGTGTCGGCGACCAGGCGGGCGGCGAAGCGAGGCGCCGGCCGGCCCACCGTTCCCGGGCGCTGGGGCAGGCGTTCGGGCATCGTCCAGCACGACGCCGTCTCGGTCTGGCCCCACACGTCGACGATGGTGAGGCCGAAACGGCGCTCGAAGGTCCGCCAGCCCGACGCCGGCGCGCCGGCGCCGAGGGCCCGGCGCACGGGGTTGTCGCCGTCGTCGGGCTGGGGCGGGCGCCGGCCCAGCACCGACAGGATCGTGCCCACGAAGCTGAAGGCCACCGCCTCCGCCGCCCGTACCCGGCGCCAGAAGCCGTAGGGGTCGAACGAGGCGTCGATGCTGGCGGAGGCGCCGTTCCACAGGGCGGCGAGGGTGGTGCCCTGGCAGGTCACGTGGGACAGCGGCAGGCACGAGTAGACGGTCTCCCCCTCGGCGAGGGGAATGAGCTCGTCGCCGTAGCACCGGGCCCAGGTCGCCTCGCACGCCCGGCTCCAGACCACGCCCTTGGGCACCCCGGTCGTGCCCGAGGTGTACATGAGCTTGGTCGGCGCCGCCGGGTCGTCCGGTGGAGGAGGGGGTGCAGTGGACGGGGCGGCGCCGACCACCGCCTCCCACGAGGAGGTGCCGGCCGGCGCCGGCCCGCCGGCGACCAGCGTGTGCCGCAGCTCGGGAAGCCCCGGCGCCACCACCGCCAGCTCGGGGTGGAGACCGGCATCGCACACCACCACCTGCCCGCCGGCGTGGGCCATCACCCGGCGCAGGGGCTCACCCCGCAGCAGGGGGTTGACCGGCATGAACACCGCGCCCAGCTTCATGCAGGCGAACCAGGTCGCCACGAGCGGCAGCCCGTTCCCGCACCGGGCCATCACCACGTCGCCGGCGCCGCACCCGAGGGCGGCCAGCGCGTTGGCCGCCCGGTTGGCCACCTCGTCGGTCTCGGCGTAGGTCAGCGATGCACCCGGGAGGGTCAGGAATCGGTGGGGCCCGAGCCGCCGGGCCCGCTCCTCCAGCAGCGCCCGGACGCCGGCGCCGGACTGCTCGCCCGGGAACGGGGGCGGCGGCGCCATGGCCAGGGAGGCTACCGGGCGGCCTCGGCCACGGCGCCGACGAGGACGTCCACCGGCGGGCGGTCGTCGGGGGTTGCCGGCCGGAACAGCCGCACCACCCGCCCGGCCCGCACCACGGCGTCGCCCCCCAGCTGGCGAGCGTCCTCGACCGGGGCGTGGACGGGCTCGCCGGCGGCCGCGGCCTGCCGGTACCGCTGCATCGTCCCGGTGGAGTAGACGTCCCGCAGCGAGGCGCGGGGCAGTCCCAGCCGGGCGTAGACCGTCCGCTCGGTGTCGGCCAGGAAGGGCCAGGGCCACTCGAGGTGGTCGGCCAGGTGGGCCAGGGCGTCGGGCGGGCTGAAGCCCACGGCCACCGCCGTGGCCCCGAGTGCCTCGAGCGCTTCCCGGCGGTTCCGCACCTCGACCAGGTGCTGCTGGCAGGGCAGTCAGTAGCGGTGGCGGATGATCGTCAGCACGCCGAAGGCGGGCGTGGCGCCGAGGTCGACGGGCTCACCGGTCCGGGCGTCGGGCACCACCAGGCCGCCCAGGTCGGTGGCGTTGGGTGCGGCCGGGGGCACAGTGGCGGATGGTAGGGCGAGCCGGGGGAGGACTCGCCCCGGGTGAACGGGATCACTAGTCTGAGCAAGTGTCCGAGTTCCTGCGTGCCTACCTCACGGTGGCCGTCTTCGCCGGAGCTGCGGGCCTGCTGGTCGCCCTCATGCTGGGCGCCGGGTGGCTGATCCGGCCCTCCCGTCCCACCGCCCAGAAGTCGATCGCCTACGAGAGTGGCGTCGACCCCGTGGGCCCCGGGTTCGGTCAGAGCCAGGTTCGCTATTACATCTTCGCCCTGCTCTTCGTGCTGTTCGACGTGGAGGCGGTGTTCATCTTCCCGTGGGCCCTGCGGCTGGAGAGCTACGGCCTGTTCGGCTTGGTGGAGATGGGCATCTTCATCGTCATACTCGCCCTCGGTCTGGTGTACGCCTGGCGGAAGGGAGTCCTGCGGTGGGTCTAGTCGAACGGGCGAAGATACCCAAGCCTCTCAGCCATCTGCTCAACCTCAGCCGCAGCTACTCGCTGTGGGTCTACCAGTGGGGCCTCGCCTGCTGCGCCATCGAGATGGGCGCGACGTTCGGCTCCCCCCGCTACGACGTCATGCGCCTGGGCGTCATCCCCTTTCCCGTCAGCCCCCGCCAAGCCGACCTGGTGGTGATCTCGGGCACGGTGACCGACAAGATGGCCCCGGCCATCCGCCGGCTCTACGAGCAGATGCCCGAACCCAAGTACGTGATCTCCATGGGCAGCTGCGCCAACTGCGGCGGCCCCTATTGGGACTCCTACTCGGTCACCAAGGGGGTCGACCAGATCGTGCCCGTCGACGTCTACGTTCCCGGCTGCCCGCCTCGCCCGGAGGCGTTGCTGGAGGGCATCGTGCTGCTCCAGGAGCGCATCCGCAACGAGGACATGTCCGAGCGCTGGAGAGGGGAGCCCATTGTCGTCGGTTGATCCGGACGGTCGGGAGGAGCCGGACGCCGAGGGACAGGCCCCGTCGGCCGACGACATCGACGACCCGGGGCTCCAGAGCGAGATCGCCAACCCGGCCGACTCGAACCAGCCGACGGGGTCATCGGCGGCGCCGGGGGAGGGGACCACGGCGGCGGACGACGAGCCGGTGCCGGCGCCGGGTGCTCCGGGCGAGCTGTCGAGTGACCAGACCCCTTCCCAGGGCCAGGAGCGGGGCGGCTCGGCCTCCCCCGCAGCCGACGACGTGGCCCAGGTCCCCGGCGGGGACGCCGGCTCACCCGACACCACGGCGCCGGCGGCGACGGCCCCGGCCGCAGGTGCTCCGGCGTCGGGCACCGATTCCGCGGTGGTCCCCGAGCAACCCCCGCCCACGCCCACCGCCGCCGTGCGCGAGGGCGCGGCGGCGGAGCGGTCCCGGGCCGACAAGGCCGCTCGGGCCGACGAGGTGGCCGAGGTGGTGGACAGCGCCGAGACCCCCGAGGTCGACGAGGCCGCCGGCCGCCTGCTCGACACGCTGAGGTCGGCGCTGGGTGACGACCTGCAGCAGACCCACGTGGCCCACGGGCGCGAGCTGTGGGCCCGGGTGAGCGTCGACGCGTGGCGCCGAACGGCCGAGGTGTGCCGAGACGAGCTCGGCCTGACCTACTTCTGCTTCCTCTCCGCCATCGACTGGATGCCGTCGCCCTACGGTCGCAGTGAGGAGCCGGCGGCCGGTGACGAGAACGCCGACGATGCCGAGCAGGGTGGTGATGAGGAGTCACCCGCTGCCATCGAGCACGGCTACGCCGGCGGCGAGACCCGCTTCCAGCTGTTCGCCCGGCTGATGGCGCCGGTCACCTCGGTGGGCCTGATCCTCAAGGCCGACCTGCCCGACGACGACCTGCGGGCCCCGTCGCTGGTGGGGGTGTACGCCGGGGCCGACTGGCACGAGCGCGAGGCGTGGGAGATGTACGGCATCACCTTCGACGGCCACCCCAACCTCATCCACCTCTACCTGCCGGGCGCGTTCGAGGGGAACCCCCTGCGCAAGGACTTCCCCCTGCTGTCCCGGGAGGTCAAGCCCTGGCCGGGGTTGGTCGACGTCGAGGCCATGCCCGGCGAAGGTGACGGGTCCTGAAGGACGATGTCCGCATGAGCGCCGTCCCCCAGAACCAGCAGCGGGCGTACGTCACCGGCCAGGCCGCCGACGCCCGGGTCAACGTCGAGCTGGAGACCGACGGGATGACCCTGAACATCGGGCCGCAGCACCCGGCCACCCACGGCACCCTACGGATCATCACCCGCCTCGACGGTGAGCAGGTCATCTCCGCCGAGCCGGTCATGGGCTACATGCACCGTGGTTACGAGAAGTTGGTCGAGGTCCGCACCTACCCCCAGGTCACCACGCTGATCAACCGCATCGACTGGCTCGGCAGCTTCGCCAACGAGGTGCCCTTCATCCTCGCCGCCGAGCAGCTCATGGAGATCGAGGCCCCACCCCGGGCGCAGTGGATCCGCACCGTGCTGTTCGAGATGTCGCGCATCGCCAACATCACCCTTTTCCTGGGCGACATGGGGGTGCAGCTCGGGGCCATCACCGCCGTCTTCTACGCCTTCCGTGACCGGGAGCACGTGCTCAACCAGATCGAGGCGGCCACGGGCGGCCGGTTCCATCCCAACTACGACCGCATCGGCGGCCTGAAGGAGGACCTGCCCAAGGGATGGGTGGCCGAGACCAAATCGGCCATGGACAAGGTGCGCCGCTTCTGCGACGAGATGGAGACGCTGCTCCTCGGCAACGAGATCTTCGAGACCAGGGCGAGGGGCATCGGGGTCATCCCTCCCGAGATCGCGCTCAGCTACGGGCTGTCAGGAGCCAACCTCCGGGCGTCCGGGGTCGACTGGGACCTTCGCCGCGACAGCCCCAACCCGCTGGCGTGGTCGGAGGTGGACTGGAAGGTGTGGACCCACCCCGACGGCGACAGCTTCGCCCGGTACTGGGTGCGTCTCCAGGAGACGCGAGAGGCGGCGCACATCGTCGACCAGCTGCTCGACGGGCTCCCGTCGGGCCCGATCATGGCCAAGGTGCCCCGCATCATCAAGGTGCCGGCGGGCGAGGCCTGGGTATCCACCGAGAACCCGCTGGGCGAGATGGGCTACTACGTCGTCAGCAAGGGCGACCTCGGCCCCTTCCGGGTCAAGATCCGCACGCCCTCGTTCAACAACATCTCCATCGTGCCCTGGGTCATGAAGGGCGTCTACGTTCCCGACGTGATCACCATCCTCGCCTCCCTCTACTTCATCCTCGGGGACATCGACCGATGACAGCACCCGTGCAGCGGGGGTCCCCCCGGTGATCCTCGCGGTCGAGTTGGCGTACTGGCAGCTGCTGGTCATCAAGGTCCTGGCCGTGATGGTGATCGTGCCCACGGCCACGGCCGTCATCGTGCAGACCTTCCTGTTCAAGATGATGGCCCACATGCAGAGCCGGCTCGGTCCCATGGAGGCTGGGCCCCACGGCGCCCTCCAGCTGCTGGCCGACGGGGCCAAGTTCGTGCAGAAGGAGCTCCTGGCGCCCGAGCGGGCCGACCGCAGGGTGTTCTTCCTGGCGCCGGTCGTGGTCCTGTTGTCGACGTTCCTGCTGTTCGTCGTCATCCCCGCCGGGCCCAACGTGGTGGCCGAAGACCTCGACATCGGCATCTTCTTCGCTCTGGCCGTGTCCTCCATCTCGGTGCTGGGCATCCTCATGGCGGGTTGGGCCTCGGCCAACAAGTACGCCCTCATGGGCGGCCTGCGGGCGGCCGGCCAGCTCATCGCCTACGAGTTGCCCCTGGTGCTCGCCGTGGTCGGCGTGGTCATCCAGTCGGGCGAGCTGAGCCTGCAGGGCATCGTGCGGGCCCAAGCCGAGGGCGCCATCTTCGGGGTCGGCCTCATCGGCCAGCCCTTCATCTTCACCCAGTTCATCGGCTTCGCCCTGTTCCTGGTGGCGACCCAGGCCGAGCTCACCCAGCCGCCGTTCGACATGCCCATCGCCGAGTCCGAGCTGGTGGCCGGTTACCAGGTCGAGTACAGCGGCCTCCAGTTCCTGTTCTTCTACCTCGGCGAGTTCGGGGCCGCCTTCGCCTTCTCGGCCCTGGCCGCCACCATGTTCCTGGGCGGTTGGTACGTCCCCGGCCTCGACGTCGACGGCGGGCTGATCTCCAACCTGGTCGGGCCCGCGGTGCTGTTCGTCAAGACCATGCTCGTCGCCTTCCTGATCTTCTGGATCCGCTTCACCTACCCTCGCCTGCGGGAGGACCAGCTCCAGACGTTCGCCTGGAAGTTCCTCATCCCCCTCGCCCTGGTCAACATCCTGGCCACCGGCGTGTTCAAGGTTCTCTTCTAGGAAGGAGGTCACTCGTGCCAGAGCTACCCGGCCTGATGAAGGGCCTCGGCGTGACCCTGCGGACCATGCTGAAGCCGGCGGTCACCACGCAGTACCCGCGAGTCAAGGAGGCGCCCCCCACGCGGGCCCGGGGCGTGATCGCCCTCAAGGAGGAGAACTGCACGGTCTGCATGCTGTGTGCCCGCCAGTGCCCCGACTGGTGCATCTACATCGAGGGCCACAAGACCAAGGCACCGCCCCGGCGCCCGGGGGGCAAGCCCCGCACCGTCCAGCTGCTCGACCGCTTCGACATCGACTACTCACTGTGCATGTACTGCGGGATCTGCGTGGAGGTCTGCCCCTTCGACGCGCTGTTCTGGAGTCCCGAGTACGAGTACTCCGAGCCCCGCATCGCCGATCTGCTCCACGACAAGGAGCGTCTCGGCGAGTGGATGGACGGCGTGCCCGAACCCGAGCCGCTCGAGGCGGGCGCCCAGGCGGGCAAGAGGTAATCGCCCATGGCCGCGCAGAACCTGGTGTTCGCCGTCCTCGCCGTGGTGGCCGTGCTCGCCGCCCTGCGGGTGGTCACCACCCGCAACGTGGTGCACGCCGCGCTCTACCTGGTGGCGGTCCTGGGAAGCGTGGGAGCGCTGTACGTCCTGCTGGCCGCCGAGTTCCTGGCCGCGGTGCAGGTCCTGATCTACATCGGGGCCATCGTGGTGCTGTTCCTGTTCGGGATCATGCTGACCCGCCCGACGCTCGGTCGCGAGTCGGGCCTCGACAACGACCAGCGCTGGCTGGCGGGCATCACCGGCCTCTTCCTGTTCGGGGTGCTGTCCTACGTCCTGGTCGAGGCCTTCGGCGACGAGCGCCTGCCCCGGCTCGAGGGCCTGGACCGGGAGGCGTTGACCGCCGAACGGGGCACCGGCGCGGTGGGCGACGCCATCTTCTCCACCTACCTGGTCCCCTTCGAGGTCGTCTCCGTGCTCCTGCTCGCCGCACTGGTGGGAGCCATCGTCCTGGCGAGGAGGGAGTGACCGTGCCGTCATCGAGGCGACCGCGCCTTGCGGTCTCCGCCGGAGGAGGGAGCTGATGCTGGTCAACCAGTTCCTCGTGCTGGGGGCGGTGCTGTTCTCCATCGGCGTCTACGGCGTGCTGGCCCGGCGCAACGGCGTCCTGGTGCTGATGTCCATCGAGCTCATCCTGAACGCCGTCAACATCAACCTGGTGGCCCTCGGGGCGCTCCAGGGCGCCTCCGGGGCGGTGACCGGGCAGGTGTTCGCCCTGTTCGTCATCACCATCGCCGCCGCCGAGGTCGGCGTGGGGCTCGCCATCGTCCTGCTCATCTACCGCAACCGGGCGAGCGTCGACCTCGACGAGGTCGACCTCATGAAGGGCTGACCGTGCTCGAGAACGCGTGGGTCATCCCCACCCTCACCTTCGTCTCCTTCTGGCTCATCCTCTTCTTCGGCAAGCGCCTGCCGGGGCACGGTGCCGAGATCGGCATCGGCGCCCTGGGCCTCGCCTTCGTGCTGTCGTGCGTGGCCGTCGTCCAGTGGGTCGACCGTCCGGCCACCGAGGTGGTGCCGCACGGGACGAGCGAGGAGGTCCACGGCGAGGAGGAAGAGGAACACGGGGCTGCGGGCGGGCAACGAGGCGAGGACCGCCAGGTCGTGGCGACCGCGGTGGAGACCGGTGGGCACGGGGAGGAGACCCCCATCCGCTCGGCGGTCGAGCGCAACGTCACCTGGTTCACCATCGGCGACGTCGAGGTGACCGCGGGCACGGCCGTCGACGGGCTGACGGTGGTGATGCTCTTCACCGTCACCCTCATCTCCCTGCTGGTGCACGTCTTCTCCACCAACTACATGCACGGTGACGTGCGCTTCACCTACTTCTTCGCCGCCCTGTCGCTGTTCACCACCGGGATGCTGCTGCTGGTGGTCTCCAGCAGCACGCTCCAGGCCCTGTTCGGCTGGGAGCTCATGGGGCTGTGCAGCTTCATGTTGATCGGGCACTGGTGGGAGAAGGCGGAGAACTCCAACGCCGCCATGAAGGCGTTCCTCACCACCCGTACGGGCGACGTCGGCCTGCTGGTCGGCATCGTCACGCTGTTCTTCGCCGCCGGCCAGACCTTCGACATCGCCTTGATCAACGAGCGGGCCCTGACCGGGGCCATCGGCCACACCGCCCTGGTGGTCGGCGCCGTCGGGCTCTTCATCGGGGTGATCGGCAAGTCAGCCCAGTTCCCGTTGCACACGTGGCTCCCCGACGCCATGGCCGGTCCCACGCCGGTGTCGGCGCTCATCCATGCCGCCACCATGGTCGTCGCCGGCGTCTACCTCGTCGCCCGCCTCTACGGGGTGTTCTGGGAGGCGTTCGACATCGGCGCCGGCGGGGTCAACCCCATCGCCGTCGTCGGCGGGATCACCGTGCTCATCGCCGCCGCCCTGGCCTTCGTGCAGGACGACATCAAGAAGGTGCTGGCCTACTCCACGGTGAGCCAGCTCGGCTACATGGTCATGGCACTCGGCGTGGGTGCGTGGACCGCCGGCATCTTCCACCTGTTCACCCACGCCTTCTTCAAGGGCCTGCTGTTCCTCGGGGCCGGCTCGGTCAGCCACGCCGTCCACAGCTTCGACATGAAGGCCGACATGGGCGGGCTGCGGAAGTACATGCCGACGACGTTCGTCACCTTCCTCATCGGCTCGGTGGCCCTGGCCGGGCTGTTCCCGCTGGCCGGCTTCTGGTCCAAGGACGAGATCCTCGTCGGCGCCGCCGAGAACGGCTACCCCGTGTTCGAGCTGGTGGGCATCGTGGGCGCCTTCCTCACCGCCGCCTACATGACCCGCTGCGTCTACCTGACCTTCTTCGGCGAGTACCGGGGGCACGCGCACCCCCACGAGTCACCTCGTCCCATCACCATCCCGCTGATGGTCCTGGCCGTGTTCTCGGTGGGCGCCGGCCTGCTCAACGCTCCCGGGGTCGAGAAGTTCTTCGAGATCACCGAGAACCGGGTGTTCCTGCTCGCCGGGGTCGAGCATCACAGCTTCGAGGTCTTCCCCGCGGTGGTCTCCACCGTGGTGGTCCTGGCGGCCATCGCCTTCGCCTACCTGCTGTTCTTCGAGCGGCGCCTCCCGCGGGGTCTCACCCGCCGCAACGCCCTGGCGCGATCCGGCTACACGCTGCTTACCAACAAGTACTACCTCGACCACCTCTACACCGGGGTCATCGTCGGGTCCGTCAAGGGGGCCATCGCCCGGGCCGCCTACTGGTTCAACCAGAAGGTGATCGACGGCGTGGTCAACGCCGTGGGCATCGCCGCCCGGCGCTCCGGCGACTGGACCTACCGCCACATCGACCAGGCGGTGGTCGACGGCGCGGTCAACGGCGCCGGCTTCGGCGCCGAGGGCTTCGGCGGCATCCTCCGCACCATCCAGACCGGGCGGGTCCAGCAGTACGCCGCCCTGTTGTTCGGGGCCGCCACGGTGCTGGCGCTCGGCCTCATCATCTTCGTCTAAGTCACCAAGGAGAACCGGGACGACATGGAATCCCTCGACGATTCGGCTCTCAGCCTGGCGGTGTTCGTGCCCCTGGTCGTCGCCGCGGCCATGCTGCTCGTGCCCAGGGAGAACGAGACCGCCCACAAGCTCATGGCCCTGGGCGCCACGTTGGCCACCTTCGCCGTCGGAATGCTGATCCTGGCCCGCTTCGACTACGGCGCCAGCGACCAACTCCAGTTCCGGGTGGACGCGCCGTGGATCGACGTGATCAACAGTCGCTACCTGCTCGGGGTGGACGGCATCTCCCTGCCCCTGCTGGTGCTGTCGATGTTCGTGTGCGTGCTGGTCGTGGTCTACAGCTGGAACCACTTCCCTGAGCCGCACAACCCCAAGGCGTTCCTCATCCTCATCCTGGTGCTCGAAACCGGCATGAACGGCACCTTCGTGGCCCAGGACCTGATCCTGTTCTTCGTGTTCTTCGAGGTCGTGCTCCTGCCGATGTACTTCATGATCGGCGTGTGGGGCGGCGAGCAGCGCCAGTACGCCGCCATCAAGTTCTTCCTGTTCACCCTGTTCGGCTCGGCCCTGATGATCCTCAGCTTCCTGGCCCTGTACTTCTCGGGCGGTCAGACCTTCTCCATCCAGGAGTTGGTGGCGGTGGCGGCCGACAACATCCCCCGCTCGACGCAGCTGATCATCTTCGGGGGCCTGTTCATGGGCTTCGCCATCAAGGTGCCCATGTTCCCGTTCCACACGTGGCTCCCGGACGCCCACACCCAGGCCCCGACCCAGGGGTCGGTCATCCTGGCCGCCATCCTGCTGAAGCTCGGCACCTACGGGTTCATCCGCATCGCCATCCCGATCCTGCCCGAGGCGGCCATGGCCTGGGCGCCGGTGATCGGCGGCCTGGCGGTGGTCGGCATCATCTACGGCGCCCTCGGCTGCCTCGCCCAGAGCGACATGAAGCGGCTCATCGCCTTCTCCTCGGTGGCCCACATGGGCTTCGTGATGCTGGGCATCGCCACGCTCACCGACTTCGGCATCAACGCCGCCGTGTTCGGCATGGTGGCCCACGGGCTCATCACCGGGATGCTGTTCTTCGTCGCCGGTTCGGTGAAGGACCGCTTTCACACCCTCGAGCTGTCCCGCCTCGGTGGCCTGCTCCTCCAGGCCCCCCGCATGGGCTGGATCCTCGGGTTCTGCGCCATGGCCTCGCTGGGCCTTCCGGGCCTCGCCGGCTTCTGGGGTGAGTTCCCCGCCATCCTGGCCGCCTACAGCCCGGCGGAGGGCCTGTCCGAGGCGCTGTTCCGGACCTACATGGTGATCGCTGCCCTGGGCACCGTCCTCGCCGCCGGCTACCTCCTGTGGATGCTGCAGCGGGCCGCCTTCGGCACCCCCAAGCCCGAGTTCGCCGAGGCGCCCATCGCCGACATGCATTGGCCGGAATACGTCGCCTGGGTGCCGATGCTCGTGCTCATCCTCGTGCTCGGCATCTTCCCCGGCCTGCTCTTCGGGCTGACCGACGGCGCCGTGGGCAACGCCTTGTCGTCCTTCGGGGCGGGGGGGTAGCGCGGTGGAGACGCTGTTCCGCTCTCCCTCGGTCGACTTCCACGCCTTCGCGCCCGAGATCGTCCTGGTGCTGGTGCTGGTGGTGCTGCTCTTCGTCGACCTGGTGTTCGAGGAGCGGGGCCGCTGGGCCACCTCGACCGTCGCCGGCATCGGGCTGCTGGCCTCGCTGGTGCCGGTGCTGACCCTGGCCGTCGCCGGCGGCGACCGCAGCCTGTTCGACGGCGCCTACGTCGTCGACGACTTCGCCCTGGTCCTCAAGGGCCTGTTCCTCGTCGCCGGCTACGTGACCGTGCTCATCAGCACCGACTACGTGGCCGAGGGCGACTACTACGAGGGCGAGTACTACTTCCTGCTGCTCTCGTCGTTGCTGGGGATGACGGTGATGGCCTCGGCTCGCGACCTGATCAGCATCTTCGTGGCCCTCGAGCTGCTCTCCATCCCGGCCTACCTGCTGGCCGGCTGGCGCAAGCGCGACCTGCGGGGCAACGAGGCGTCGCTCAAGTACTACCTGCTCGGGGTGTTCGCCTCGGCGGTGATGCTCTACGGGATGTCGCTGGTGTTCGGCGTCACCGGGTCCACCGTGCTCAGCGAGATCGGCGATGCGTTGGCAGGGGGTTCGTCGACCGTGCCGGTGGTGACCGTCGGCATCGTCTTCGTGGTGGTGGGCTTCGGCTTCAAGGTCTCGGCGGTGCCCTTCCACACCTGGGCGCCCGACACGTACCAGGGTGCCCCCACGCCGATCACCGCCTTCTTGTCGGTGGCGTCCAAGGCCGCCGGCTTCGTCGCCCTGCTCCAGCTGGTGTTCATCGCCTTCCTCGGCCAGGACGACGTGTGGGCGCCGTTGTTCTGGGTGCTCGCAGCCCTGACCATGACGGTGGGCAACCTCATCGCCCTGCGCCAGACCAACATCGTGCGCCTGTTGGCCTACTCCTCGGTGGCCCAGGCCGGGTTCATGCTGGCGCCGTTGGCCGTGGCCGCCTCGATCCCCGCTGAGCGGGGCGGCATCGCCAACGCCACCGAGGCGGTGGTGACCTACCTGATCATCTACGCGGCCATGAACCTGGGCGCCTTCGCCGTCGTCATGGCCGTGGCCCGCAAGACCCGATCAGGCGAGATCGGCTCCTACGGGGGCCTGTTCGACTACGCCCCGGGGCTGGCCGTGTTGATGGCCGTCTTCTTGTTCGCCCTCGCCGGCATCCCGCCCCTGGGGGGGTGGTACGCAAAGTTCGTCGTGTTCAAGTCACTGCTCGACGCCGGCACGGGCGCCGCCGTCGCCCTGGCCGTGGTCGCCGCGGTGAACTCGGTGATCGCGCTCTTCTACTACGCCTCGGTGGCCCGGCAGATGTTCATGGACCCCGTGCCCGACGGCGACACCACCCGGGTGCAGGTGCCGGCGGCGCTGACCGCGTCGCTTGCCCTCTGCGCGGTGGCCACCGTGGCGTTCGGGTTCTTTCCCAACCTCGCCGCCCGGCTCGGCGACGTGGCGTTGTTCGGCGCCCTCCCGTAGGGGTGCTGGTCGAGCGCATCCGGCGGTTCGGCCCCGTCCGCTTCGACGAGTTCGTCGACGACGCCCTCTATGGCGAGGACGGGTTCTTCTCCACCGGCCGGGGCGCCGGGCGCCGCGCCGACTTCCTCACCAGCCCCGAGGTGGGTCCGCTGTTCGGGGCGGTGGTGGCCCGGGCCATCGACGCCGAGTGGCAGCGGCTGGGCCGGCCCGACCCGTTCGTGGTGGTGGAAGGCGGGGCCGGCCGTGGTGCCCTGGCCCGGTCGATCCTCGACGCCGGTCCGTCCTGCGGAGGTGCCCTGCGCTACGTGTGCGTGGAGCACTCGCCGGCCCTGCGCGAGCGAGCGGCGGAGCGACTGCCCGTCGAGCCGCCGGCCAACGTGTTCGGGGCCGCCGGCGGAGGTGATCCCGACGCGGCGTCGCCCTTCGTCCCCGGAGAGGGACCGATCGTCACCGTGCTGTCCGACCTGCCGGCGCTGAAGGTGACCGGCGTGGTCGTGGCCAACGAGCTTCTCGACAACCTGCCGTTCCGGCTGCTCGAGCGCCGGGACGGCGACTGGGCCGAGGTCCTCGTCGGTGTGGGCGACGACGGTGCGCCCGTCGAGGTCCTGGCCTCGGCGCCCTCGGACGCCGCCGCCGTGGCCGAGCAGCTCGTTCCCACCGCCGCCGCCGGCAGCCGCATCCCGCTCCAGGGCTCCGCCGCCGGCTGGTTGCGGCGGGCGCGGGCGGTGCTCGACCGGGGCCGGGTCGTGGTCGTCGACTTCGCCAGCACCACGCCGGCTCTGGCTGCTCGCCCGTGGCGGGAATGGGTGCGCACCTACCGCGCCCACGGGCCGGGCGGTTCCCCCCTCGAAGCGCCCGGCTCCCAGGACATCACCTGTGAGGTCGGCGTCGACCAGCTCGCCGCCCGCCTCGGCCCCCCGGCTGGCGACCTGTCCCAGGCCGACTGGCTGCGCCGGCACGGCCTCGACCAGCTGGTCGAGGCGGCCCGCGCCGAGTGGCACGAGCGGGCACACGTGGGCGACCTGGCTGCCCTGGCCGCCCGCAGCCGGGTGGGGGAGGGCCAGGCCCTGTGCGACCCCACCGGGCTGGGGGCGTTCCGCGTGCTGGAGTGGGTGGCCGGACCGTGACTCCACGCTTCTGGCGGTGCAAAGGGGGCGGTTACCGCACCGTTCCCGCCGCCAGAAGGGCGGATTGATGACCACCCGGGCGGCGGCCACGCTGGTCTTTTGCACCTCGGCGGCGGTGCTGGTGCTGGAGATCCTGGCCGGCCGGCTGGTGGCGCCCTACGTGGGCGTGTCGATCGAGACCTTCACCGGGGTCATCGGCACCGTGCTGGCCGGCATCGCCCTGGGCAGCGCCGCCGGCGGGCGTCTCGCGGACCGTCGCGACCCCCGCCGGCTGCTCGGCCCCACGGTCGTGGCCGGCGGCGCCCTGGCGCTGGCATCGCTCCCGGTGGTGACGGCGGTGGGCCCGACTGTGGCCGGCGGTGGCCCGGCAGCCGTCGTGATCCTGGCCGCCGGCGCCTTCTTCGCCCCGGCCGCCGTGCTCAGCGCGGTGGCGCCCATGGCGGCCAAGCTGCGCCTGGCCAGCCTGGACGAGACCGGCTCGGTGGTGGGCGGGCTCTCGGCAGCCGGCACCGCCGGTGCGCTGGTGGGCACCTTCGTGACCGGCTTCGTGCTCGTGGCCGCCGTGCCCACCCGGCCGTTGGTGATCGGCCTGGGCGCCGCCCTGGTCGGCGCCGGCCTGGTGCTGTGGTGGCGCAGCGGCCCCCACCGGCCCCTGGGCGGGGTGGCGGCGGGGACCTTGGCGCTGGGCGGGGTGGCGGCCGCCGTCCCCGGGCCCTGCCAGGAGCACACCACCTACTACTGCGTGCAGGTGCAGGCCGACCCGGCCCGTCCCTCCGGGCGGGTGCTGCTGCTCGACAACCTGCGGCACAGCTACGTCGATCTCGACGACCCCACCCACCTCGAGTTCCGCTATGTGCGGCTGTTCGCCGCCGCCCTGGCCGCCGAGGTGCCGCCGGCCCGGCCCGTCGACGCCCTCCACCTCGGAGGCGGCGGCTTCAGCTTCCCCCGGTACCTGGCCGCCACCCGACCCGGCTCGACCAGCCTGGTGCTCGAGCTCGACGCTGCTCTGGTGGCGCTGGCCGAGGAGCAACTCGGGCTGGAACAGGGGCCCGGGCTGCGCGTCGAGGTGGGCGACGCCCGCACCGCCCTGGCTCGACTGGCCGCCGACTCCTACGACGTGGCCGTCGGCGACGCCTTCGGGAGCCTGTCGGTGCCCTGGCACCTGGCCACCGTGGAGGTGGCCGAGGAGCTGGCCCGGGCGCTGCGCCCGGAGGGGATCTACCTGGTCAACGTCATCGACGGCGGCGAGCGCCGGCTGGTCCGGGCCGAGACCGCCACCCTCGCCGAGGTGTTCGCCAACGTGGCGGTCATCGCTCCGCCTCCAGGCGCGAGCAGCGGCCCCGCCAACCACGTGCTGGTGGCCTCCGCCGCCCCGCTCGCCCTCACGCCGGACGACATCCCGCCCGAGGACGGCGTGGTGCTCACCGGCGAGGACGTCGACGCCTTCGTCGCCGGCGCCCGTGCTCTCACCGACGACTTCGCCCCCGCCGACCAGCTGCTCACCCGCCGGTAGCCGGTAGCCGGCGCCGGCCCCGGGCCGCCGCCGCCCAGCCAGCGGAACGAGCAGGGCCCCGGCGGTACTCTCGCGCCATGACCGAGCCGACGGAGAACCCTGCCATCGAGGTCTACGGCCTGGAGGACCGCTCGTTCCCGCCGAGCGAGGAGTTCCGGGCCTCCGCCCTGGTCCGGGGGAGCGAGCTCCACGACGAGGCGGCGCGGGACCACGAGGGCTTCTGGGCCCGCCAGGCCGCCGACCTGCTCTCGTGGCGAAGGCAGTGGGACACGGTCCTGGAGTGGGACCTGCCCTACGCCCGGTGGTTCGTCGGCGGCCAGCTCAACGCCTCCGAGAACTGCCTCGACCGTCACGTCGAGGCCGGGCGAGGCGACAAGGTGGCCTTCCACTGGGAGGGCGAGCCGGGCGACACCCGCACCATCACCTACCGCGAGCTCCACGCCGAGGTGTGCCGCTTCGCCAACGTGCTGCGCGACCTCGGGGTGGCCAAGGGCGACCGCGTGGCCATCTACATGCCGATGATCCCCGAGCTCCCCGTGGCCATGCTGGCCTGCGCCCGGGTGGGCGCCGCCCACTCGGTGGTCTTCGGGGGCTTCTCCGCCGAGTCGTTGCGGGGCCGGATCGTCGATGCCCAGGCCAAGGTGCTGATCACCGCCGACGGCGGGTGGCGGCGGGGCAAGGCGGTGCCGCTGAAGGCCAGCGCCGACGCCGCCCTGGAGGACACGCCCTCCATCGAGCACGTGGTGGTGGTGCGCCGCACCGGTGACGAGGTGGCCATGGCTGCCGGGCGGGACCACTGGTACCACGACGTCATGGCCGGGGCGTCGACCGAGTGCGCCGCCGAGGTCATGGAGGCCGAGGACCTGCTCTACCTGCTCTACACCTCGGGCACCACGGCCAGTCCCAAGGGGATCATGCACACCACCGGCGGCTACCTGACCCAAGCCGCCTTCACCCACAAGTACGTCTTCGACCTCCACGCCGACACCGACGTGTACTGGTGCGCCGCCGACATCGGCTGGGTGACCGGCCACAGCTACATCGTCTACGGGCCCCTGGTCAACGGGGCCACCTCGGTCATGTACGAGGGAAGCCCGGACCACCCCGGGCGCGACCGGTGGTGGGACATCGTCGAGCGCTACAAGGTCACCATCCTCTACACCGCGCCCACCGCCATCCGCACCTTCATGAAGTGGGGCACGACCGAGCCCGCCTCCCACGACCTGTCGTCGCTGCGGGTGCTGGGCAGCGTGGGCGAGCCCATCAACCCCGAGGCGTGGATGTGGTACCGCCGCCACATCGGCGGCGACCGCTGCCCGGTGGTCGACACGTGGTGGCAGACCGAGACCGGCGCCATCATGATCTCGCCCCTGCCCGGCGCCACCACGACCAAGCCCGGCTCGGCCACCTTCCCCCTCCCGGGCATCGCCGCCGAGGTCGTCGACGACCGGGGCCAGCCGGTCGAGCGGGGCGGTGGCTACCTCACCCTGACCCGGCCCTGGCCGTCGATGCTGCGGGGCATCTACGGCGACCCCCAGCGCTACCACGACACGTACTGGAGCCGTTTCGAGGGTCGGTACTTCGCCGGCGACGGCGCCCGTGTCGACGACGACGGCTACTTCTGGCTGCTGGGCCGGGTCGACGACGTCATGAACATCTCCGGCCACCGCGTGTCGACCACCGAGGTGGAGTCGGCCCTGGTGGCCCACGCCGCCGTGGCCGAGGCGGCGGTGGTGGGGGCCAAGGACGAGGTCACCGGTCAGCGCATCGTGGCCTTCGTCACCTGCAAGGGGGACCAGACGCCCGGTGACGAGCTGGGTCAGGAGCTGCGGGCCCATGTCGCCACCAAGATCGGGCCCACTGCCCGGCCCCGGACCGTGATCTTCACCGACGACCTGCCCAAGACCCGCAGCGGCAAGATCATGCGCCGTCTCCTGCGGGACGTGGCCGACGGACGCGACCTGGGCGACACCACCACGCTGGCCGACGCCTCGGTGGTCGACGAGATCCGCCGGCGGGCGGAGGCCGCCCCCCAGGACGACTGACCCCCCTCGTTCTTTGTCGGCTCAGCCCCTCTGAGGGAGGGCGATCCGACAAAGAAGAGGGGATGGGGGACGGGACGCCGGCTAGGGCTCGGCACCCAGCTTGCTGCGGGCTCGCCGGAGCTGGGTGCGCAGGTCGGCGTCGTCGTCGCCCAGGTCGACGATCCAGCGGTCGAGGGCGTCGATGGCCAGCCGCTCGGGGTCGGTGTCGTCGGTCACGGGCTGGCTGGCCCGGGCGACGGCCCCGTCGTTCACCGGGTCCACCCCCTCGTCCATGGAGCCCGTGGCCCGCTTGGAGAAGGCGATGGCGACGATCAGCACCACCAGCGCGGCAGCGGCCACGGAGTACCGGGCGGGATCATTGTCCTGGAGGGTGATGACCGCCGGCAGGATCAGCAGTGACACCAGGTTCATGACCTTGATGAGCGGGTTGAGCGCCGGGCCGGCGGTGTCCTTGAACGGGTCGCCCACCGTGTCGCCGATGACCGCCGCCTTGTGGGCCTCGGAGCCCTTGCCGCCCTCGTGGCCGTCCTCGATGTACTTCTTGGCGTTGTCCCAGGCGCCGCCGGAGTTCGACAGGAACACGGCCATGAGCTGCCCGGTGAGGATGACCGCAGCCAGGAACGCTCCCAGGGCGAAGTAGTTGATGCCGAAGCCGACGATGACGGGGCTGAGCACGGCGAGCAGGGCGGGGGTGGCCAGCTCCCGCAGCGACGCCGCGGTGCAGATGTCGATGACCGCCCCGTGGTCGGGGTCCTCGGTGCCCAACATGATCCCGGGCCGGTCCCGGAACTGCTTGCGCACCTCCTGGACGACCACCGCGGCGCTGCGGCTCACCGCCCGGATGGCCAGCGAGCTGAACAGGAAGGCGATGGAGCCGCCGATGAGCAGGCCGATGAAGGTGGTGGGGTTGGCCACGTTGATGGAGGTGAGCGGGTCGGTGAACAGCTCGGAGCCCTCCAGACCCAGCCCCAGCTCGCTCTCGATGGTCTCGATGAAGCTGGCGAACAGCGCCACCGCGGCGATCACCGCCGAGGCGATGGCGAAGCCCTTGGTGACCGCCTTGGTGGTGTTGCCCACGGCGTCGAGGCTCACCATGATGCGCTCGGGCTCGCCCTCGAACTCGCCCGACATCTCGGCGATGCCGGCGGCGTTGTCGGCCACCGGGCCGAAGGTGTCCTCGGACACCACCACGCCGGTGGTGGCCAGCATGCCCAGGCCGGTGAGGGCCACGAGGTAGAGCGCGAACTGGATGTTGCCGGCGCCGAGGACGATGGCCACCCCGATGGCGGCGCCGATGGCGAGGATGGCCCACACCGTGGACTCCAGCCCCGAGCTGATGCCGGACAGGATGGTGGTGGCGGGCCCGGTGCGGGCCGACTGGGAGATCTCCCGTACCGGCGCCGTCTCGGTGGAGGTGAAGTACTCGGTGAGGCGGCTGACCCCCTGGGCCAGGATCAACCCGGCGACCACGGCGGCGAAGACCCGCCACCCCTCGTTGAAGGCCCCGTTGCCCACGTAGAGCAGCGCCACCACGCCGGTGCCCAGCACGGTGAGGAGGCCGGCGGTGAGGAAGCCTCGGTTGATGGGCGCCATGGCGGTGCGGTCGTTGGGCGTGGCCCGCACGGCGTAGACGCCGACGATGGAGGCGAGCACGCCGATGGCCCGGGCGACCACGGGAAAGATGAGGCCCAGGGCGGGGTTGGCGCCGATCGAGGCGAACGCCGGGACCCCGAGGATGATGGCGGCCACCAGGGTGACCTCGTAGGACTCGAACAGGTCGGAGGCCATGCCGGCGCAGTCGCCCACGTTGTCGCCCACGTTGTCGGCGATGGTGGCCGGGTTGCGGGGGTCGTCCTCGGGGATGCCCGCCTCGACCTTGCCGACCAGGTCGGCGCCCACGTCGGCGGCCTTGGTGAAGATGCCGCCACCGACCCGCAGGAACAAGGCGATGAGCGAACCGCCGAAGCCGAAGCCCACCAGGATGGCGGAGCTGGTGTTCTGGAACAGCATGATGATCACCGTGGCGCCCAGCAATCCCAGGCCCACGGTGAACATCCCGGCCACGCCACCCGTGCGGAACGCCACCCGCAGGGCGGCGGGAAGCGACCCGGCCCGGGCGGCAGCGGCGGTGCGCACGTTGCCGCGGACGGCCAGGCTCATGCCGATGAAGCCGGTCAACCCCGACAGAAGGCAGCCGGCCAGGAAGCTCAGGGTGCGGAAGCCGCCGGACTGCACGAAGCTCAGCGCCTCACCGCCGTCGGGGCGTGACACGGCGGTGGAGGTGACGAAGACGATGGCCAGCAGCGGCACGAGGATGACGGCGATGGTCTTGAACTGGCGCCGCAGGTAGGCCTGTGCCCCCTCCTGGATCGACGTGGCGATGCTGATCATCTTCTCGGTGCCCTGCTCGGCCGCCAGCACGCTGCGCATGAGCGAGAAGCCGACGAGGATGGCGAGGATGGCCGTACCGGCGGAGAAGACGAGCCAGAACCACTCGGCGGCGCCGAGCTCGAAGGCCTGGTAACCGCCTTCGGCGGCGAGCACAGCAGGCATCGGGACCGCTGCCTCCTTCTTGGTGTTCCTGGGGGGTTTCGGGGGTTGTCCTGGCTGCCGAGGCGGTCAGGAAGGCGATGAAACCTACTTTTCGAGGACTCGAAAAGTCAAGGCACGGCACCCCGGGGCGTGGCCGAGCACCGGTATCGTTGCCCAGTGGACGCCCCGCCCGCGGGCGCCAGGAGATGGCACCGATGTTGAGCAAGAACACCGCGAAGACCTTCGTCCTGCTGGCCGGGCTGACCGGCCTGCTGGTGGTGATCGGGGGCGCCGTCAAGGGCGGCGTCGGCGCCACCGTCATGCTCGGGGTGAGCCTGGTCATGGTGGGGACCTCCTACTGGTTCTCCGACAAGCTCGCCATCAAGGCGGCCCGGGCGGTGCCGGCGTCGGAGGCGGAGATGCCGCAGTACTTCGCCATCATGCGCGAGCTCACCCAGGCGGCGGGCATGCCCATGCCCAAGCTCTACGTGACTCCGGACCGCCAGCCCAACGCCTTCGCCACCGGGCGCAATCCCCACCACGCCGCCGTGGCAGTGACGAGGGGCATCCTCGAGATCTGCGACTGGGAAGAGTTGCGGGGCGTGCTGGCCCACGAGATCAGCCACGTCGGCAACCGCGACATCCTCATCGGCTCGGTTGCGGCCGCCATCGCCACCGCCATCACCTACCTGGCCTTCATGGCCCGCTTCGCCGCCATCTTCGGCGGGGGCGGGCGCGACCGCGATCAGAACCCCTTGGCCCTGATCGCCACCGCGCTGCTGGCGCCGCTGGCCGCCGGCCTGCTCCAGGCGGCGCTGAGCCGGAGCCGGGAGTTCGAGGCCGACCGCAGCGGCGCTCGCCTCGTCGGGTCGGGCGAGCCCCTCGCCCGGGCCCTCCAGAAGATGGAGCGGGGCGTGCAGGCCATCCCCATGGACGTGCAGCCGGCTCAGGCCCAGGCCTACATCGTCAACCCGCTGACCGGCCGTCGGGCCCAGTTCGCCAACCTCTTTCGGACGCACCCGCCGACCGAGGAGCGCATCAGCCGGTTGCGGGCCGGCGAGTGGGCCGCCTGAGCACTGCCCGGCCGGCGACAGCCGGTAGTCGTTCACTGCATGTAGTGGCGATGACGTGAGCGGATCGTGTAGAAAGCGGAACGCCCATGTCGCCTCCTTTGGTTTCCCGAGGCCGTTCTCTGGCCGTGGTGGCGATTCTCGCTGCCGCCCTCACCGGCGCGGGGACGTGGTCGGCCGCCGCCTCCTCGCAGTGCGTGCTCGGGGTGTGCGTCGGAGACTCGACCACCACCACGGCGCCACCTCCGCCTCCGCCGCCGCCGCCGGAGGGCGAACCGCCGCCGCCGCCGCCTCCGCCGCCGCCGCCCAGCCCGGGCATGACGCTGCCGCCTGACGCCCAGCCCGGACCCGCACCCCCACCGCCGCCGCCGGGGGGTGCTCCTGCTCCCGCCGTGCAGGGTGGCGAGGGCGACGACACCGCCGAGCCGCCGGCGGACGCCGGCC